>JAFLEA010000002.1 GCA_017302035.1 Lysobacterales bacterium | reverse complement strand
ACTCAGGGCGGTCAACGGGTTCGGCGTGCTCGGTGGCAACTCTCTCTTGGTCGTCGCGCCCACAAGCTCCGGCAAGACATTGATCGGCGAAGTGGCGGCGATTCAAGCCGTCACCTCCGGCAAGAAGGCGGCGTTCCTATTACCCTACCGCGCACTGGTCAACGAAAAGTTCGAGGAGTTCACCGAGCGTTATGCGGCCGCCGGTTTGCGTGTGGCCCGTTGCAGCGGAGACGCTACCGATGGCATCGGACCCGTCCTGGCCGGACGCTACGACTTGGGATTCTTCACCTACGAAACCTTCCTCAACCTCGCACTCGGCTCCCCTCGCCTTCTGAATCAACTCGGTCTCGTCGTGCTGGACGAAGGGCAGTTCATCACCGACCCGCAGCGCGGCATCACGGTTGAACTGATCTTCTCGCTGCTCTTGCGGGCGCGCCAACGAGGCATCGAGCCACAGCTCGTAATCCTCTCGGCGGTCATCGGCAATCTGAACAGCTTTGACCGCTGGCTCGGCGTTCCTCTCCTACTGTCGCGCGAGCGGCCTGTGCCGCTGGTCGAAGGCGTGCTCGACCGGCGCGGTACATTCCAGCACATCGATACCGATGGGAGCACGAAGACCGAGGCCTTGCTGCCTTCACACCGCATCGTGCAACGCCGGGACAAGCCCAGTTCCCAGGACGTGATCGTGCCTCTGGCACAACAACTGGTGGGACAGGGCGAGAAGCTGTTGATCTTCCGTAACATGCGCGGTCCGGCCCAAGGTTGCGCGAAGTACCTTGCCAAGGAACTGGGTCTGCCACCGGCTACCGCCATCCTCGACGTTCTGCCGACCCAGGACCTGACCGGCGCCTCACAGGACTTGCGGGAATGCCTAGCCGGCGGCACCGCTTTTCACAACACCAACTTGCTGCGCGCAGAGCGCGAGGCGGTCGAGAAGGGGTATCGCAGCGCCACGGGTGGTATTCACGCACTTGTCGCCACGACGACCTTGGCGGCCGGCATCAACACCCCGGCATCGACGGTCGTGCTCGCCGAGAACGAATTCGTCGGTGAAGATGGCCGACAGTTCACCGTGGCCGAGTACAAGAACATGGCGGGTCGTGCCGGCCGGCTGGGCTTCAACGAGACTGGCAAGGCAATCATCTTGGCGAATACGCCGATGGAACGTGCGCAGCTCTTTCAGCGCTACGTGCTCGGCGTACCCGAGGACGTGAAGTCCTCCTTCCAGCAGCGCGACCTGCCGACATGGGCATTGCGCCTGCTTAGTCAAGTGCGCGGCGTTCGCGCCGATGAGATCCCGGGGTTGCTGGTCAATACGTTCGGAGGATATTCGGCGTCGCGTGCGAATCCGCAATGGGTCGCGATGGTGGAGCGAGACGTGACCACGCTGGTCGATCGCCTCCTGCAGGCGGGACTAGCCGAGCGCGAAGGCAATCTCATTCACTTGACGCTGCTTGGCCGTGCCTGCGGTTCTTCGTCCTTGTCATTCGAGTCGAGCTTGCGCCTAGTCGAGTTGATGGGACGCCTGAATGTGGCGCAGACGCCGCCCAGTCACATCTTGGCAATGGTGCAGGTGTTGGATGAACTGGACGCCATCTACACGCCGGTCATGAAGAAAGGCCAGTCAGAGAGTGTGCGCGCTGGCGAGGTAGCGCAGCGCTTCGGGCATCAAATGCCTCAAATGCTGCAACGGTATTGCCGCGACCAGATCGAGTTCTGGGCTCGCTGCAAGCGAGCTGCGCTGCTGTATGACTGGATTGAGGGAACGCCCGTTGACGTACTGGAGAAGCACTACTCCACGACCCCATTTGGCGGTGCCATCGGATACGGCAACATCATCGGCATCGCCGATGCGACGCGCTTTCACTTGCGCTCCGCGCATCAGATTCTCGCGGCACTCTTCCCCGATCAGCCCGATTTCCTCAAGAGCTTGGACGAGATTCTTCAGCGGCTCGAATTCGGGTTGCCCTCCACCGCCCTGCTCCTCACGAGAGTCTCGGTGCGGCTGACGCGGGGCCAATGCCTGGCACTGTTGTCCATCGGTGTCCACAACGCGGACGGCCTGGAGAACCTGGACGATGATCGGCTGCGCCGCTGCGTCGGAGCAGGCACGGCCGCACTATTGCGCTCTCAGAGTAACGTGCTGGCGATGCTGGATGAACAGGGAGGAGACGAGTGATTCTGACCGATAACGAAACCAAAGTCGATCTGCTGAACAACGAGGCGATTGCCAGCACGATCATCGAGCTGCTTCGTGCTAAGCCCGACCATCCAGTGACGATCGGCGTGCACGGCGACTGGGGTGCGGGTAAGTCCAGCGTGCTCGAGATGATCGAGGCCGGCTTCGCTGACCAGGACGATGTCCTGTGCCTCAAGTTCAACGGATGGCGCTTCCAAGGCTTCGAGGATGCGAAGATCGCCTTGATCGAGGGGATCGTTACGGGCTTGGTCGAGAAACGTCCAGCCCTAAAGAAGGCGGCAGTAGCCGTCAAGGATGTCTTCCGTCGCATCGATTGGCTGAAGGTCGCCAAGCGGGCCGGTGGCTTGGCGCTAACCGCATTTACAGGCATTCCGACGCCCGAACAAATCGGAGCCATCGTCGGCTCGCTCGAAGCGTTGATGGCAGACCCTTCCAAGCTCGTCACTAAAGAAAACCTCTCGACAGCCATCGACGAGGTGAAGGCCGTGTTGAAGCCGGGTGAGTCCAAGAATGTGCCGGAGGAAGTGGAGGCTTTCCGAAAGGCGTTCGACCAGCTTTTGAAAGATGCAGGTATCAAACAGCTCGTTGTCCTGATTGACGACCTCGATCGCTGCCTGCCCGACACAGCCATTGAAACCCTCGAAGCGATCCGGCTGTTCGTGTTCACTGCACAGACGGCATTCGTCGTCGCAGCCGACGAGGCGATGATCGAATACGCGGTGCGCAAGCACTTTCCCGATCTACCCGACAGCACCGGACCGAGAGACTACGCCCGCAACTACCTCGAAAAGCTCATCCAGGTTCCGTTCCGCATTCCGGCCTTGGGAGAGACCGAGACGCGAATCTACGTGACGTTGTTGCTGGCTGGCGCCGAGGTCGGCGAGAACAACGCGGACTATGAAAAGCTGATCGCCGTGGCACGGGAGAATCTGAAACGGCCTTGGACCAGCGGTGGTCTGGATGCCGCGACGGTCAAGACAGCGCTCGGCAAGCAGGCCGAGAAGGCGAACAATGCACTTGCACTCAGCGACCAGATCGGCCCCATCCTGGCGAGCGGAACCAAGGGCAACCCGCGCCAGATCAAGCGCTTCCTCAACACGCTGTTGTTGCGCGAGCGCACCGCGAACGCGCGCGGTTTTGGCGACGACATCAAACTACCCGTGCTCGCGAAGTTGATGCTCGCGGAACGCTTCATCCCAAGGTTGTTCGAGCAAATTGCGTTCGTTGCGGCAATCCATCCGCAAGGCCTGTGCGAAGACCTTGAAGCACTGGAGAAAAGCCTTGCGATAGCTAACGATAAAGATGGTGAGCCCAAGGGGCAGAAAGCCGCCGAGCCCGCCCCTGCATCCGACAACGCCGTGTTGACTGAGTGGAAGGCGTCGGAGACGGTACGCGACTGGTCGCGCCTCTCGCCGAAGCTGTCTGGACTCGATCTGCGCCCCTACCTGTTCGTGACAAAAGACAAGAAGGATTACTTCGGCCCGGTGTCGGTGTTGGGTCACTTGGCTGGCGTGGTCGAGAAGCTGTTCGGCGGCAAGATGACCGTCCAAGGCTACGAAGCCGAATTGAAGCAACTCGTGCAACCCGAAGCCGAGAAGGTGTTCGAGGCTGTGCGCAGCAAGATCATGGGCACGGGCGCTTTCGACACCAGACCGGCAGGTGTCGATGGTCTCGCCGTCCTTGTGAGGGCGCAGCCCGGCCTCCAGAGCCGGTTGATGGACTTCCTGGAGGCACTGCCAAGTGGCAAGTGCGGGCCTTGGGTCGTCAGCGGCTGGCAAGGCGTCATCAAAGACACCGAATGCGCGACTCGCCTGACGAAGCTGCTCGGAGACTGGAGCAAAGTCACCGGCAATCCCGGCCTCAAAGCCAGCGCCGAAGCGGCACTCAAGGATATGAAGGGAGGGCGCTGATGGGAACCTCGACAGCTTACGGTGGCCCAGGCGGCGGGACACCACTCGTCCCGTCATGGCTGGGCGACGCAGGTGGCGGTGGTGCCCCTGCCGCCCCTCCGGGCGATAGTGCAGGCCCTGACGGCCAGCCGCCTGCGGACGGCACCGCGCCACCGGCGCCGCCGAATCGCCCGCCTATTCCCAAGACAGCGGACCCGCAACGCTTCTCTGGCGCGCGCAACAGCTTCACTCGATTTGCCGGCTCCGGCGGCAGCGATCGAGCCAGTCTGGGCCGAGCCGTCTCCAGATACGTCTCAACGTCCGCCGGGGGCTCGCGCCAAGCTGCCCAACGCATGGGTGCATCTCGGGGAGCGGGCGCGCGGCTCCTTGGCTTCTTGGCCGATGCGCAAGCGCGGGGGGTGCGTGAGGCCTTGCGCGCCCTGGATCTGGAATCATTGGCAGGCCGCCCGATCACTGAGATTTTCGTGGGCCTGGCCGACTACGTCTGCCCAGGTGCGGGCACGGTTGATGAAGGCATTGCCCGCGAGGCTTACATCGAAACCATCGTTGAACTGGCGAGCGAAGGACTCACCGATCTGACCACGTTTACCCCCGATCAAATGCAGACGGTATTCGAGCTGTATGCCACCCATGCGATCGAGGCGCGCATCTGCAACGACATCGGAACCAAAGCCGTAACCATGCCAACCGATGCGCAGGCTGCGCATCGCGTCGAGCAACAGTTGCGCGACTTCATCCGAGGCGGAGTGAGCGATGCACTGACGCGAGCACGGGCGGAGACACCCAATCTCACTCCAGAACGGATTCAAGGCTTCGTGGACGCTGTGTACGAGTCCGCATTTGCAATCTTGCAGACCCTCGGCGACGCAGAGGCCAATCAATGAAGCGACAACTCCTGGCGGGCCGCTTTGGCCCAGACGACCGCTTTGATGTGACGGCGGGCGTCGATGAACAGACGACTTACCTGCAACTCGTCGCTGGCGAGAAATCCTTAGACCACGGTATCGGAGGCGCGCTCACGAGTCTGAAGAAGATCGGCGTGTTTCCTTCGGAAATCGGCATCGACCTGATGGTACTGGCCGCCCATGTCCATGCGGCCGATACTCGCATCTCTCGCACTGAACAGTCCCAAGATTCGTGGACGCGCGAGATACGGTTGGTCGTGCCGGTCAGCGACCCGGCTCGCTGGAGCGCAGCAGCGCCTATCCTCAAGAAGTCTCTGGACTTCTTGACGGGCGATCGCTGGACGATCGGCTTCAGGGCACGTCCAGATCGATTCGCGGCAATCGCCCAAGCGGCGCCCCCGAGTTTGATCGCTCCTCCCTTCGATTCCGTCAGTCTGTTCTCGGGTGGACTGGATAGCTTGATCGGAGCCATCGACCTGTTGGAAGACGACGCCACTCCCCTCCTGGTCAGTCACTTCGGTGAAGGTGCAATCAGCGACGCGCAGGGCAAGCTGTTCACTGATTTGAGAAAGCACTACGCAAAGTCCTCTTTTGAGCGGCTGCGTGTAGGCATGACCTTCAAGAAGGGCCTGGTGGCGGATGTTGGTTCCGAGGACAGCACGCGTGGCAGGTCGTTCCTGTTCTTCGCACTCGGCGTGTTTGCGGGCACTGGACTTGGGCACCGTTTCGTCCTGCGCGTCCCCGAGAATGGGCTGATCGCGCTGAATGTGCCTTTGGACCCCCTGCGGTTGGGGTCAAACAGTACCCGCACCACGCACCCGTACTACATGGCAAGGTGGAACGACCTGCTTGTCGCACTCAACATAGATGGAGAGGTTCGAAACCCGTACTGGGACAAGACGAAGGGCGAGATGGCCGCAGCTTGCCGCAACTCAACCCTCTTGAAAGAGTTGGTGACGGATTCGTTGTCGTGCTCATCCCCCGCCAAAGCACGATGGCTCGGACATGGCATTGAGCACTGTGGCTATTGCTTGCCATGTCTGATCCGCCGCGCGGCGTTGATGGCGGCATGGGGTACTGGATACGACCCGACAACGTACACCGTTCCCGATCTTCATGCGCAGCCCTTGGACACGCGCCAAGCGACCGGAGTACAGGTCAGGTCGTTTCAGTACGCGATCGAGCGCTTGAGAGGCAAGCCGCAGCTCGCGAACCTCTTAATCCACAAGCCTGGCTCGCTTGCGGATGAAGCCGCGCACCTAGATCAGCTTGCCGATGTTTACCGGCGTGGCCTCGGCGAAGTCGCACGGCTCATCGACGGTGCCGAGGCGAGACCGAGTTGACGAGGATGCGCGCGTGATCGCCACTGCGGGGCTCGTGGACTTCCACTGCCATCTTGACCTCTACCCGAACCATGCCGCGGCGGTCCAAGACGCGGAGGCATCCGGCGTGTTCACTCTGACGGTGACGACGACACCTCGCGCCTGGCCTCGCAATCACGAACTAGCGCAGCGCACGAAGCATGTTCGCGCGGCACTAGGGCTGCATCCGCAATTGGTCGCGGAACGTGAAAGCGAGATCGAGCTATGGGATCAATACCTTGGGGAGACACGCTATATCGGCGAAGTCGGGTTGGACGCCGGCCCCCGGTACTTCAAGTCGCTCGATGCGCAGAAGCGAGTGTTCCAGCACGTGTTGCAGCGCTGCGCGCAGGCCGGTGACAAAATTATCACAGTCCACAGCATTAGATCGGCCAAGGCGGTACTCGATCTTGTCGAGGCACATCTACCGCCCGAGCGCGGAAAAATCGTTCTCCACTGGTTCACGGGAACAAAGAGCGAGGCGAATCGCGCGTTGGAGTTGGGCTGCTACTTCTCGATCAATGCGGGAATGCTGGGCAACGAGAGGCACGCACCGATGGTGCAGGCTATCCCTCTAGATCGGATGCTGACGGAAACCGATGGCCCCTTCACTCGCACTGGCGATAGACCTTCGCAGCCAAGCGATGTAGCGAGCGTCGTCGAGGAACTGGGGCGGTTGCATAGGCTACCTGCGAGCGACGTGGCCAGTCTCATTCGTGACAACCTACGAGCGATTCTCGTATAGCTGGAGGTGGAACACTCCGAGGAGAAAAACCCAAAGCTATCGGCATATATTTCCAACCCGAAGAGTGGTCCATGCCCGACATTCCCATTGCCGACGCTCTGTTCTCCGCTCTCCTCAGTCGTGACGCGGATGCACTCGATGCGATCGAGGCAAATCACGCCGCCGAATGCGCATTCATTCGCACTGTCATCTGCACCGATGCTTCGGGTGCCGTTGACTTAGACCTCGGGCTCAGCGTGTCCTCCAGCGACTACGTGACCTCGTTTTTTGAAGGGCCGCGTGCGTTCTTCATGTCGGCCGGAACCAGCGTCCATGCCCGTCTCACAGGTGGTAGGTCGAACGTGCTGATCGACTTCTCTCTCAGCTTCGACTCGAATTTCGCAGAGAAGCTGCGTGCAGTCATCGCCGGCGAGAACATTCAGCGGGCTGATCGCGATAGGGTCATCGAAATTCTCATGCTGAAGGCTCGAAACCGCCATGTGCAGTTCGATGTGATGCCGTTTCTCATCGAGAACACGCGCATGGCCCGTAACGAGCCCTCAAACGAGCGCCCCCTGAATACGCTGATCGCTTTCCGCATGCTCGACCACCTGAATTGGCATGCCTTTCAGGATGATCCCAGCCGCTTCGCTTTCGATGCTTCATACGAGGACCTGAAAGCCCTGCTCCGGCCCGATGCCGAAGCCTTCCTGGCGGAGTTTCAAGCCAGTGAGCATATCGATCATCACGAAGCAAAGAGCGCTGGAGCGCAGGCGCTGCTACTGCGGTTCGCTCGACTTTGGCATGAGGAACGCAAACGGGACAAGAATCGCATCCTGCGTGAATTGCTCCGTTTCAGCATCCATAAACTAGGGTCGATCCCGCTTACCGAATTGCGGCTGATCTGGAGTAGCATGACCTCTAGCCAGGGATCGCCATTCTTCGGCCCCATCATGGGCAGTTCCCCTGAGATGTTGCAGAAGATTCGCGGCATGGCCTGGGACATGACATTGCTCCGCGTTATGGAGCAAATCGCCACAGCTAGCCAGGCCGGCTCCTTCTTCATCCCCTATTTCGTGTCAATGGATCGCCGCTGGCGCCATCTCCTTAGCTTAAATCCTGTGAGGTTGATGCTGATCGACGACGCGCATCGACGCGTGCTTTTCGCACGGACCGATGAACTAGAGTTCCAGCGCGTGCTGGGAGAGTGCATGCAGACCGCATTTCAGTTGGAGATGGCACCTGAAAGGGTCGAGGCTCGCCGCAGGGCGGCGCAGACCGTTGAATTGAACGCAATGAAGCAGCTCGTCGCCGAAGAAGAGCCATTGGCTCGAACAAGAGCTGCAGTAGCCGTCGAGTGAAATCGAAAGACACCGCAAGAGCGCTTGAGTTCGCTGTTCTACGCCGCAGCAAGTTGTCCCGATAGGCACTGAACTTCACCATGTCTCCATGCAGCGCACTCATGGAGTCCGAGGTGGAACAGCTATCGCAAACATCCAACGCGCTCCCCTTGCCGGGAACGGAAGCCTACGAGGCGCTGCCGCAGTTCCCGAAGCAAAGCCCCCTTCCCTTCCGGCGCACCATTCGCCGCCAAGAACTGCGGCAGATCGTCCCTCTGGCCGAAACGACGATCTACGAAATGGAGCGCCGCGGTGAGTTCCCGCGCCGCTTCAACCTGACACCGCGCTGCGTCGTGTGGGACTTGGCCGAAGTGGAAGCGTGGGTCGAGCAGCGCAAGCAAGCTCCTCGCAGCGGCGTCTCGAAGCCCGATGTCCATCTACGGAAAATCCGCCCTGTTCGGGCGGGTTCGAGAGAGGAATGAAGCGGAGCTACGGCGGTTATCCCACCAAGGCTTCCAGCTCCTTGGACGCCGAGTGTGACACCCGGCGGCCTTCTTTCGCCACATTGACCTGCAAGGCCACCCGCGCCACCTCCTGAACGTCCCTGGTCAGCGAATAGCTGCCCTTGGCCTGCAACCAGGTCAGCACGTCCGCCAGATGCCAGATCGACGCACTGCCTTCATGCACCGGCGCCGGGAAGCTGCCCGGATGGGCCAGCATCAGCTTGCGCATGTTCTGCCGCGACACGCCGACGATCTCGGCCACATCGGTCAACCCGACGAGATCCGGCGCCACCTCGATCAACCTGGCCGACGGTACGGCGCTGCGCACGTCGGCCAACGCGCTGCGCACGGCCGCGTCCGCGCTGTCCGCCTCTCGGGTGAACTCCAACGCCAGCCGCCCCGGCTGGCCGATACCGACCAGGGCATCGTCGCAGCCGGCCTCGCCCAGACGCTCGACCAGGCCATCCGGGTCGCTGTCGTCTTCGGTGAGCTGGTACTTCAGGGTGAAGGTGTATTCCATCGTGCTACTCCTCGGCACCGCCTTCAGCCTCGCGCTGCTTGCGATGCGTGGTGCAGTTGTCCACGACACGCCGCAGAGCGCGTGCGTGGTTGCCAGGGTTCTTCGGCGTGCTCCATACGCTGGTGATGCAGAACTCGCCGCAGCGACACTCCTCATCGTTGTATGGGCAATAAATCCGCCCCCAGGCGTGGCTGCCGCCGACTTCGACGCGCCAGCCCTGCCCTTCGGCGTGCCTGAGAGCTTCCTCGACCTCCTTCTTCGGATGAGAGGGACGGGCCATCAGTGATCTCCAGTATCGGGGTGACCGGCCTAGGTTGTCAAGTGACAACCTAGGCCGCCATTTCAGACCGTCGCGCTCAACACCGGCACGACCACATGCTCCGGCATCAGCCTCGGCACGTAGGTCTGCCCGTCGATCCAGGCATCAACCATGTTGGCCCACTCCTGCAGCATGTGACGCCGCTGCTCGGCGTACTCGGCCTTGTTGTAGACCGAGCGCGAGGAGCGCCCGCTTTCCTCATGCGCTAGGCACTTCTCGATCCAGTCGCGGTTGAAGCCCACCTCGTTCAGCAGCGTCGAGCCGGTGCGACGCAGATCGTGCACGGTGAACGGTTCCAGCGGCAGGCCGGCGGCCTTGGCCCGCTCTGCCACGATCTGCGTGACCCGGTTCAAGGTCGCATGGGACATGCAGCGGTCGGAGTCGTAGCGCGACGGCAGCACGAATTTCGAGCCGGCTGCGCAGGTATGCAGCGCCACGAAGATGTCGAGCGCCTGGCGCGACAGATAGACCACGTGCGGATTGCGCCCTTTCATGCGCTGTTTCGGGATCGTCCAGGTGGCGCTCTCAAAATCGACCTCGTCCCACGTGGCCTCGATCAGCTCGCTTTTGCGCACCAGCGTCAGGACGATCATCCGCAACGCCAGCCGGATGGTCGGATAGGTGGCCACCGACTCCATCTGCCGCGACATCAACCGGATTTCCAGCGGTGACAAGGCACGATCCTTCGGCACGAAGGTCGCGATCGACGCCGCGCCCACGTCGTCGGCCGGGTTGTCCACCTTCTCGCCGTGCAGGATGGCGAAGGCGTAGACCTGCTTCACGATGTCGCGGATGTGGACCGCGGTGGCAGGCGCGCCGCGCGCCTTCACCTTGTTGCAGAGGGCGCGCAGGTCATCGGCCGCGATTTCGTTGAGCTGCCGGTTCTGGAACGCCGGCAGGATGTCCCGATCGATGATGCTCTTGCGCATCGCCTTCGTGCTGTCGGCCATCCGGGCGCCCGCCAGCCACTTTTCGGTCATGTCGCCAAAGGTCTTGGCGGCGGTCAGTCGGCGCTTCTCGCGCTGCTTCTCCAGCGCGGGGGATTTACCCTGGGCGACGGCCTTCTTGGCGTCGATCAGCTTTTCGCGGGCCAGGGCCAGCGAGATGCCTGCCGGCCCGTAGCGGCCGATGGTCAGCGTCTCACGGCGACCGTTGAGACGGTAATCGTAGCGGAAGGTGACGGTACCGACGGGCGATACCGTCACGTACATGCCATCGCGGTCAAAAGCCTTATAAGTCTTGGGCTTAGGCTTGAGGTTGCGCAGTGCGGTGTCGGTAAGCATCGAGGTTTTTCCTCCTGTTCGTGACGGCTTTTACCGTCAGGGGCCAGGAGACCTGCTGATGCTCGGAAAGCCGCATGAAACAAGCTTTCCCGAGGAGACTTTTACCGTCAAAGACCGGTTTAGTCTGGATAGTAAACGGGAGGGTCTTAATCCAGCCCCCGGTTCGTACCGTCAGTTCTACCGCCAACCTGTTTTGCTGGCCGGCGATAGTCACCGATAGCTGTCGTGACGCATTTCCTTCTAAATCAACACGTTATGACAGAATTTCGATAGCTGGCGATAGTCTCCGAAGGACCTGATTTCACTCCCACTCGATCGTCGCCGGCGGCTTGCCGCTGATGTCGTAGACCACGCGCGACACGCCGCGCAATTCGTTGATGATGCGGTTGGAGACCCTGCCGAGGAAGTCGTACGGCAGGTGTGCCCAGTGCGCGGTCATGAAGTCGATGGTTTCCACCGCGCGCAGGGCGATTACCCACTCGTAGGCGCGGGCATCGCCGACCACGCCCACCGACTTGACCGGCAGGAACACGGCGAACGCCTGCGAGGTCCGGTCGTACAGGTCGGCCTTGCGCAGCTCGTCGATGAAGATCGCGTCGGCACGGGCCAGCAGCTCGGCGTATTCCGGCTTCACTTCGCCGAGGATGCGAACCCCCAGGCCCGGGCCGGGGAACGGATGGCGATAGACCATCTCGCGCGGCAGGCCCAGCTCCACGCCCAGCCGGCGCACTTCGTCCTTGAACAGCTCGCGCAGCGGCTCGACCAGACCCAGCTTCATGTGCTCGGGCAGGCCGCCGACGTTGTGGTGGCTCTTGATGACGTGGGCCTTGCCGGTCTTGCTGCCTGCCGACTCGATCACGTCCGGGTAGATCGTGCCTTGGGCCAGCCAGCGCGCATTGCGCAGCTTGTTCGATTCTTCCTCGAAGATCTCCACGAACAGATTGCCGATGATCTTGCGCTTGGCTTCCGGCTCGGACACGCCCTCCAGTGCCTTGAAATAGCGCGCGGCGGCATCGACGCGGACGACCTTGACGCCCATGTGCTCCGCGAACATCGCCATCACCTGGTCGCCCTCCTGCCAGCGCAGCAGGCCGGTATCGACGAACACGCAGGTGAGCTGCTCGCCGATGGCCTTGTGCAGCAGTGCGGCCACCACCGACGAGTCCACCCCGCCGGACAGGCCCAGGATCACCTCGTCGCCACCGACCTGGGCGCGCACCCGGGCGATCTGGTCCTCGATGATGTGCTCGGCCGTCCACAGGGTCCGGCAGCCGCAGATGTCCACCACGAAGCGGCGCAGCAGTGCCTGGCCCTGGCGGGTGTGGGTGACCTCGGGGTGGAACTGCACGCCGTACCAGCGACGGCGGTCGTCGGCGAACGCGGCGACCGGGATGCGGTCGGTCTTCGCGGTCACGGTGAATCCGGACGGCGCGACCGAAACGTGGTCGCCATGGCTCATCCACACGTCCAGCCGCGGCGGCGAGCCCGGATGGTCCTTCAAGCCCTCGAACAGGCGATCGGCCGCGACCAGCGAGACCTCCGCATGGCCGAACTCGCGCTGGTCGGCCGCCTCGGTGTCGCCACCGAGCTGCTTGGCCATGGTTTGCATGCCGTAGCAGATGCCCAGGATCGGCAGGCCGGCATCGAACACCTGCTGCGGCGCACGCGGCGAGCCTGGCTCGGTAGTCGATTCCGGGCCGCCGGACAGGATGATGCCCTTCGGCGCGAACTGCGCGATCTGCTCCGGGTCGTGGTCCCACGCCCAGATCTCGCAATAGACGCCGAGCTCGCGGATGCGGCGCGCGATCAGCTGCGTGTACTGCGCGCCGAAGTCGAGGATGAGGATCTTGTCGCTGTGGATGTCGGTCATCTGATGTGGCGCGCTTCCGTTCCTGTTGGATTGGACTGCCATCCGTGGCGCGACATGGCGGGCTTCGGATATCGCCCGGCCCGGCCATCCGTGGCCGGGCGTTCGGCAGGCCGCGCGGCAGTGCCGCGCAAGCGGCCTGCCTCACCCCATCCGGTAGTTCGGCGGTTCCTTGGTGATCTGCACGTCGTGGACGTGGCTCTCGCGCTGGCCGGCGCCGGTGATCACCACGAACTTCGGCTTGCTGCGCATCTGCTCGATGCTGGCGCAGCCCACGTAACCCATGGTCGCGCGCAGGCCGCCGATCAGCTGGTGGATCACGCCCGACAGCGGGCCGCGCACCGGGACCCGGCCCTCGATGCCTTCCGGTACCAGCTTGTCGGCGTCCGAAGCATCCTGGAAGTAGCGGTCCTTGGAGCCGCGCTCCATCGCGCCCAGCGAGCCCATGCCGCGGTAACTCTTGTAGCTGCGGCCCTGGAACAGTTCGATCTCGCCCGGCGACTCCTCGGTGCCGGCGAACAGGCCGCCGATCATCACCGTCGAGGCGCCGGCGGCGATCGCCTTGCCGATGTCGCCCGAATAGCGGATGCCGCCGTCGGCGATCAGCGGTATGCGGTCCTGCAGCGCCTCGGCCACCAGGTCGATGGCGGTGATCTGCGGCACGCCCACGCCGGCCACCACCCGGGTGGTGCAGATCGAACCAGGGCCTACGCCGACCTTCACCGCGTCGGCGCCGGCGTCGTAGAGCGCCAGCGCGGCCTCGCCGGTGACGATGTTGCCGCCCACCACCTGCACCTGCGGGAAGTTCTTCTTGACCCAGGCCACGCGATCGACAACGGCCTGCGAATGGCCGTGCGCGGTATCCACCACCACCACGTCCACGCCGGCGGCCACCAACGCCTCCACGCGCTGCTCGGTGTCGCCGGCCACGCCCACCGCCGCGCCGACCAGCAACCGCGAGGCGCCGTCCTTGGCCGCGTTGGGGTTGTCGCTCTTCTTCTGGATGTCCTTGACCGTGATCAGGCCGCGCAGGGCGTAGTCGCCGTTGACCACCAGCACCTTCTCGATCCGGTTGCGATGCAGCAGCTTGAGCACTTCCTCGTCGCTGGCGCCCTCGCCCACCGTGACCAGCTTGTCCTTCTTGGTCATGATGTGGCGGACCGGATCGTCCAGCTCGGTCTCGAAGCGCATGTCGCGGCGGGTGACGATGCCGGCGAGCTGGCCGGACTCGTCCACCACCGGCACCCCGGAGATGTTGCGCGCATGGGTCAGCGCCAGCACTTCGCGGATGGTGGTGTCGGGCCTGACCGTGATCGGATCGCGGATCACGCCGGACTCGAATTTCTTGACCTTGGCCACCTCGGCCGCCTGCTGCTCGGCGGTCAGGTTCTTGTGCAGGATGCCGATGCCGCCGAGCTGGGCCATGGCCACGGCCAGGCGCGCTTCGGTGACCGTATCCATCGCCGCCGAAACGATCGGCAGGTTGATGCGCAGGTCACGGGTGAGCCGGGTGCCGAGGTCGACATCCTTGGGCAGCACGGTGGAATGGGCGGGGACGAGCGAGACGTCGTCGTAGGTGAGCGCTTCGGCCTGGATGCGCAGCATCGGCATACCCGGATGTGGGGAAGCGATCCATTATACCCGGGAACCGGGTGCCCACGCCGGGGGGAGCGGTCAGCCGTCCGGCTGCTCCTGTGCCTCGACCGCTTCCAGGGTGTTCTGCATCAGCATGGCCACGGTCATCGGCCCGACCCCGCCCGGAACCGGGGTGATCCAGCTGGCGTTCCGCGCGGCCGCCTCGTAGCCGACGTCGCCGACCAGGCGGCCGTCCCCGAGCCGGTTGATGCCCACGTCGATCACCACCGCACCGGGCTTGACCCATTCGCCCGGCACGATGCCCGGGCGGCCCACCGCCACCACCAGGATGTCGGCGTCGCGCACCCGCGCCTCCAGCACCTCGCGCGGGGTGAACTTGTGGCAACTGGTGACGGTGCAGCCCGCGATCAGCAGCTCCAGCGCCATCGGCCGGCCGACGTGGTTGCTGACCCCGACGACGGTGGCGTTGCGCCCGCGCACCGGGCGGTCGGTGTGGCCCAGCAGGGTCATGATCCCGCGCGGGGTGCACGGGCGCAGGCCGAACTGGCGCAGGGCCAGGTGACCGACATTGGCCGGGTGGAAGCCGTCCACGTCCTTGCGTGGATCGATCCGCTCGATCAGCGCGGTGGCGTCGGGGATGCCCGGCAGCGGCAACTGGACCAGGATGCCGTGGACTCGGGGGTCGGCATTGAGCCGGTCGATCAGGGCCAGGACCTGCGCCTCGGAGGTGCCGGCCGGCAGGTCGTGGTCGAACGCTTCGATGCCGACTTTTTCGGCCGCCCGGCGCTTGTTGCGCACGTAGACCGCCGAGGCCGGATCCGCCCCGACCAGCACCACCGCCAGGCCGGGGCGAGCGCGCCCCGAGGCCAGGCGCGCGTCGACGCGGACCTTGAGTTCGTCGAGCAGGGCGTCGGCGACGCGGCGGCCGTCGAGGATGCGGGCGGTCGTCTGGCTGGCGGTCATCGGGCGGTACTTGCGGACCCGGGCGGTCGGTCGGCACATTGTCCCCGATTCGGCAACGGCGAGACAGGGGCGGACATGACCGACGAGGTGCAAGTGGAAGCGGCTCGCCCCGGCGCGGTGCGCAAGCGTTCGCCCCTGCGCACGATCCTGGTGGCGCTGGCCGTGCTGGCGGCGCTGGCCTACGCCGCGCTGAGCCTGCTGCTGTACACCCGCCAGCACGACGCGGTCTATTTCCCCGCCCTGACCCGGGTGCAAGCCTCGACCACCGACCTGGAGATCCGGTCGGGCGACGCCGTGCTGCGCGGCTGGGAGGTGAACCCCGGCCAGCGCGATGCGCTGATCTATTTCGGCGGCAACGCCGAGCGCGTGGAGACCTGGCGCGAGCGCTTCGGGGAGTGGTTCGGCGACCGCAGCGTGTACCTGGTCGCCTACCGCGGCTACGGCGCCAGCGATGGCGCCCCGCGCCAGGAGCCGCTGCTGGCCGACGCGCTGGCGGTGTACGACGAGGTCCGCCGTCGCCATCCGGACGGCGACATCGGCGTGGTCGGGCGCAGCCTGGGCACGGGCATCGCGGCCTGGACAGCCTCCCAGCGCCCAGTGCGGAAACTCGCACTGGTCACTCCGTTCGACAGCCTGGTCGAGGTGGGCCAGGCCCATTATCCGTGGCTGCCGGTCCGCTGGCTGGCGCACGAGCGCTATCCCGCCGCGGAGTACCTGAAGGACTATCGCGGCCAGGTGCTGGTGCTGCGCGCGGGCAAGGACACGATCGTGCCGGCGCGCAACACCGACCGCCTGCTCGAGGCACTGCCGACGCCGGCCCAGGTGGTCGACTTCCCGGAGCGCGGCCATGTCGACCTGGCCGATGATCCGGGCTACGGCCAGGCGCTGACCCGGTTCATGCGCCCGGACATGCGCTGAGCCGGGAACGGACCGGACCGGGACGGACGGGAACCGGCCCGCGGCGCCCGGACTCGCCGGTCGCGCTCAGGCGTCCGGCGTCCCCGTCGGGGCGGGATCGTCCGCCACACCCTCCCGGTCCAGGCGCTTCGACTCGCGTCGCGGCACGGTGAACGGCGTCGGCGTGGCCGGTGCAGTGTTGCCGATGATCAGCGAGCGCCCGGCGCGCACGTCCCCGGCGGCGACCTCCAGCGCGAAGCGCTCGCCGTCCATCCGGCGCACCTCCTCCGATACCTGCGCAGCCTCGTCCGGGTCGATGCCCAGCGCCTCCAGCGCCGCCTGGCCGAAGCGCACCGCAGACTCGAACGTCTCGCGGATCTGGTAGTCCACGTCCAAGCCCACCAGTTCCAGCGCATGCTCGCGGTCGAACGCGCGCACCAGCAGCCGCGCCTGCGGGAACTGGCCACGGCACAGCCCGGCGATCTGGCTGGCCGCGGTGCGGTCGTCGACGCACACCGCAATCGCCCGCGCGGAGCCGGCGCCGGAGGCGTGCAGCACGTCCAGCCGCCCGCCGTCGCCGTAATACACCTTGAAACCGAACTCGGCGGCGCTGCGGATCATCTCGATGTCGGTGTCGATGATGGTCACGTCCACGTCGCGGGCGAGCAGTGCCTGGCTGGTCACCTGGCCGAAACGGCCAAAACCAATGATCAGCACGCTGCCGGACAGGCCGTCGGCCACCTCGATCCCGTCCATCGATCCGGCCGCCTCCTGGCGGACGAAGCGGCGCACGGCCAGCACCGCCAGCGGGGTAAACGCCATCGACAGGACCACGACCGCGGTCAGGTTGGCGTTCGCGGTCCCGTCGATCACCCCCGCCGCCTGCGCCGCCGAGAACAGGACGAAGGCGAATTCACCGCCCTGCGCCATCAGCACCGCACGGTCCAGCGCCTCGGCATGGCCGCTGCGGGTGGCCCGCGCGACCAGGTAGATGCACAGCGCCTTGGCCAGCATCATCGCCAGCACCCCGGCCAGGATCAGCGGCCAGTTGGCCGCCACCACTGCCAGGTCCAAGGCCATGCCTACGCCGAGAAAGAACAGGCCCAGGAGCAGCCCGCGGAACGGCTCGATGTCGGCCTCCAGCTGGTGGCGGAAGGTCGACTCGGACAGCAGCACCCCGGCCAGGAACGCACCCATCGCCATCGACAGCCCGCCGATCTCCATCAGCAGCGCCGCCCCCAGCACCACCAGCAACGCCGCGGCGGTCATCACCTCGCGCGCCCGCGCCCGCGCCAGCAGCCGGAACAACGGGTTGAGCAGCCAGACGCCGGCGGCCACCAGCCCGGCCAATGCGGCCACGGCGGTGAGCACGCCCGCCAGGCGGCCTCCGTCGGCCGCCTGCGGCAGCGGCGACATGAACGCCACCAGCGCCAGCAGCGGCACGATCATCAGGTCCTCGAACAACAGGATCGAGACGATCCTCTGCCCGCGCGGCAGGGCGATGTCGCCGCGTTCGCTGAGCAGTTGCATGACGATCGCGGTGGAGGTCAGGACGAAACCGGCCGCGCCCACGAACGCGATCCGCGGCGCCAGGCCCAGGAGCATCGCCACTCCCGTCAGCGCCGCCGTGCAGGCGGCGATCTGCAGCGTGCCCAGGCCGAAGATCTCCCGGCGCAGGCCCCACAGGTGCGAGGGCCGCATCTCCAGGCCGATCACGAACAGGAACATGACCACGCCCAGCTCGGCCACGTGCAGGATCGCCTGCGGATCGGTGAACCAGCCCAGCCCGAACGGACCGATCAGCAGGCCCGCACACAGGTAGCCCAGTACCGAGCCCAGACCGAGGCGGCGGAAGATCGGCACCATCACCACCGCCGCGCCGAGCAGGGCCACGACCCGGACCAGTTCGCCGCCGGTGCTGCCTTCGACCGCCATGAGCCTCCCCGGGCCGGCGCGGCGCCGGCGTCCTTGTCGTCGATGACGGCCCCTGCCGGGCCGCGTGGCAGCGTCAGCCGCCGCTGGCGCAGAATGCAGCGTAGTCGATGTAGCCTGGGAACGGTCGTCCGGGCGCACAGACCAGGCAGTCCGGGTCCGGCGCCAGGCGGGTCTCGCGGAAGCGCATGCCCAGTGCATCGAACTGCAGCAGGCGCCCGGCCAGTGGCTCGCCCAGATCCAGCAGCAGCTTGATCGCCTCGGTGGCCTGGAGCAGGCCGACGATCCCCGGCAACACCCCGAACACGCCGGCATCGGCGCAGTTGGGGGCGAATTCCGGCGGCGGCGGCTCCGGGAACAGGCAGCGATAGCACGGGCAGCGACCGCGGTGGCGGCCGGCATCGAACACGCTGGCCTGGCCGGTGAAGCGCTGCACTGCGCCGTACACCAGTGGCTTGCCCAGCTTCACGCAGGCGTCGTTGAGCAGGTAGCGCAGCGGGAAGTTGTCCGAGCCGTCGATCACGACGTCCATCCCGTCCAGCACTGCCTCGACGTTGCCCGGATCGATCCGCTGCGGTACCGCCTCGACCCGTACGCGCGGGTTGAGGGCCTCCAGCCGCGCCCGCGCCGATTCGACCTTGGGCGTGCCGATGGCCTGCTCCACATGCAGGATCTGCCGCTGCAGGTTGCTGCGGTCCACCGTGTCGTCGTCCACCAGGCGCAGGTGGCCGACGCCGGCGGCCGCCAGGTAGAACGCCGCCGGCGAGCCCAGCCCGCCCGCGCCGGCGAGCAGCACCCGCGATCGCTCCAGCTTGCGCTGCCCTTCCATGCCCACGCCCGGCAGGCGCAGGTGGCGCGAATAGCGTTCCAGGAAATCGGCCGCGTCCGGGTCCAGTTCGGGCCGCACCAGCGGCAGTCCTTCCTCGGCCCAGCGTGCGGTACCGCCCTCCACCGAGCGCACGTTGCGGTAGCCGGCCGCACGCAACGCCGCGGCCGCGTCCTGGGAACGCCTGCCCAGTTGGCAAACAAGCAGTATTTCGGCGTCCTCATCGGGCAGGTAGCGGCCCGGATCGGCCTGCAGTTCGTCGCGGGCGATGGCCAGCGCCCCTTCGGCCTGACCGGCGGCACGCTCGTGCGCCTCGCGGATGTCGACCAGCACCGCACCATGCCGTTGGCGCTCGCGGGCCGCGCCTGGACTGATCGAGGGGGTTTCCATGCGCTGGATTATCCGTGCGGTTCCGGTGCCAGGGAACCCATTGCGGCCAATCCGCCATTACCGGCACGCGCCGGGATCCAGGCACCTGGTTCCTGGCTCCGGGCGTGAACCGGACCCAAGCCAGAGCGCTGGCGCCGGATGGGGCCGCCGTGCCTTGGGGTCTGGCGCGAGCGGTACAGGGATGTACCACGCCCGCGTGTTGGCGTTGGACGGCGGAACCACGCGGCGAACACGGGCCCCGTGCAGCGGCGCCCCCCGGCCGAAGTCAGCGCATTTGATTTCGCCCAGGCAGCAACAGCTGCGGGCCGAAGCTGCGCGCTTGCGCTCTTAAACGCTTTTGCGCCCTGCCGTCCCGCTCGGCAGGCGAGGTCACTTCCCGCGCTTGACGTGCTTCATCAGCCGCCGCTTGCGTGCCACCTGGCGGTCGGTCAGCTCGTTCTTCCTGCCTTCGTAGGGGTTGGCGCCCTCGCGGAACAACATCCGCACCGGCGTGCCGACCAGTTTGAAGCGCTTGCGGAAGAAATTCTCCAGGTAGCGCTTGTACGAATCCGGCAATTCCTTCAGGCGGTTGCCATGGACCACGAAGGTCGGCGGATTCTCGCCGCCCGGATGCACGTACCTGAGCTTGGCCGCATGCCCGCGCACCGACGGCGGCGGATTGGCCTCCACCGCGATCTCCAGCGCCTTGTTGACCTCGCTGGTACCGAACGTGCGGATCGCCGAGGCGTGCGCCCGATGGATCGCGCGGAACAACTCACGCAATCCGGAACCATGCTTGGCCGAAATCCGGATCGACTCGGCCCACGGCACGAATGAGAGCTTGCGCGCCAGCAGCGCCTCGGCCTGTTCGCGCTGGTAGGTGGTCAGCCCGTCCCACTTGTTGACCGCGACCACCAGCGCGCGGCCGGCGTCGAGTACCGCGCCGAGCACGCTGGCGTCCTGGTCGGTCACGCCCTCGGTGGCATCGAGCATCAGCACCGCGACCTGGCAGCGTTCGATCGCCTGCAGGGTCTTGACCACGCTGAACTTCTCCACCGCCTCCTCGACCCGGCCCTTGCGGCGGATGCCGGCGGTATCGACCAGCCGGTACAGGCGGCCGTCGCGCTCCATGTCCGCGGCGATGGAATCGCGCGTGGTGCCCGGCACCTCGGACGCGATCATGCGCTCCTCGCCCAGCAACCGGTTGACCAGGGTGGACTTGCCCACGTTGGGGCGGCCGACGAAGGCCACGCGGAGACGGTCGGGATCGTTGTCCAGTTCCTCCGCGCTGCCCTCCTCGGGGATGCGCGCCAGGATCTCCTCGTGCAGGTCGTCCATGCCCTGCCGGTGCGCGGCGGACACTGCCAGCATCTCGGCGAAACCGTAGCGCGCGAACTCGGCGCGCACCGCTTCCTCGTGGGTGCCATCGATCTTGTTGATCACCAGCACCGTGGGCCGCGACAGCTTGCGCAGCCAGGACAGGATCTCGTCGTCCAGCGCCGAGGCGCCCTCGCGGCCATCGACCACGAACAGCACCAGGTCGGCCTCGGCGGCGGCGGCCCGCGCCTGGCGTGCGGTGGCACCGGCCAACCCTTCCTCTTCGCCGGCGATGCCGCCGGTATCCACCAGCAGGAACGGCCGCTCCGGGTCGAGCCGGCACACGCCGTAGTGACGATCGCGGGTGACGCCCGGTTCGTCGTGGACCAGGGCGTCGCGGCTGCGGGTCAGCGCATTGAACAGCGTCGACTTGCCGACGTTCGGCCGTCCGACCAGAGCAACCAGCGGCAACATCACCCGTTCCCCGCCCGCATCCGTCCGCTCAGTCCAGGCGGAAGGCGGTCAATTCGCCGTCGATGGTCTGGACCAGCAGGATGCCGTCGGCCACCACCGGCTGGCCCTTGATCGGCTTGCGGCCGGCGCGCGCGCGCGCGGCCATCTCGCCGTCGGACAGCCGCATCCAGTGCAGGTAGCCATCGAGATCGCCGACCACCGCGTAGTCGCCGTGCACGGCCGGCCCGGTGATCGAGCGCCGCGCCAGCGCCGGCTGCGACCACAATGCCGCGCCGCTGTTCTTGTCGAGCAGGTACACGCTGCCGGCGGGGCTGGACACCAACAGGCCGTAGGGCGAGACGGCCATGCCGCCGATGCCGCCGTGATCGCTCTGCCACATCGGCCGGCCGCTGGGTCCGTCGATGGCGATGGTGCGATTCTTGAAGCTGCTGGCGAACAGCAGCACGCCGTCGATCAGCGGGCCGCTGTCCACGTCGGCCATGCGATCCAGTTCGGAACGGCCTTCCTGCAGGCCGACGGCCTGCTGCCACAGCTGGCGGCCGTCCTGCATGCCCAGCGCAGTGAGCGAGCCGTCGTCGTTGCCGGAGAACAGCACGCCGGGCCCGTAAGCCAGTGGCGCGTTGCCGCGCACGGTCAGGCTCGGCAACTCGTGCTCGGTGAACCAGCTGCGCTCGCCGTTGGCGGCGTCGAATGCACTGATCCGGCCGTCGTTGCTGCGCACGAACACATGGCCCTGGGCCACCAGCGGGGCCGCGATCACCTCGCTGCTGACCTTGGCGCGCCAACGCTCGCCGCCGTTGGCGGCATCCAGGGCGATCACGTCGCCACCGAGGCTGCCGACCACGACCAGGCCCTCGCCCACGCCCGGTCCTCCGGACAGGCGCAGCCCTTCCTTCTTGCCCGCCTTGAAGCGCCAGGCCTCCTTGCCGGTGTGCAGGTCCAGCGCGACCACTCCGCCATCGGTGGCCGCAGCGAACACCCGGCCGTCGGCAACGGCCGGATGCTGTCGCGCACCGATCTTGCCTTCGCCCTCGCCCAGCTTCGCCGACCAGACCTTGGCCGGATTCGCGCTGGCCTGGAAATCGACCAGCTCGGCCGGCTCGGCCGCCTTCTTGGCCTCGGCGTCCTTGCTGGCGAACCAGCCCTTCATCGTCGAGCAGCCGGACAACGCCAGCACCAGCAGGCCGGCGCCCGCGGCCGCCCGGATTGCATGCATGCGCACCATGTCAGGTCGCCTCCGCCGGGTCGGGCACCTGGCCGCCGGCTTCCTGCAGCTTGAGTTCGATCCGGCGCCGGGCCGGCGAGGCCACGTCGGTGCCGACCAGGGCCTGGGCATAGGCGTCGCGGGCCTCGTCACGCTTGCCCGAGGCCAGCAGCGCGTCGCCGCGCAGTTCCAGCGCAGCGCTGTCGGTATCGCCTTCCAGCAACTTCAGCGCCTCTTCGGGCTTGCCGGTGGCATTCAGCAATTGCGCCAGGCGCTCGTCCACCACCGCGCGCAGCGACGGATCGACCTGGATACCGCGCAGGGTGGCGATCGCCTCCTCCGGCTTGCCAGCCTCGACCTGGGCCTTGGCCACCCGCAGCGCGGCCAGGGTGGCATAGGTGCCCTCCTGTCCCGCCAGCAGAGTGCCCGCCTGGTCGACCTGGCCGGATTCCAGTTGCTTGACCGCCTCGGCATAGGCGTTGTGCGCCTGCTGCCGCTGCTTGGCCTGGTGGTTGCCCCACACCTGCCAGCCATAGATCACGGCAATGCCCAGGACCAGTCCGCCCAGGATGCCCAATGCGTTGTTGCGGAGCCAGGAGCGGACGCGTTCGCCCTGTTCGTGCTCGTCCAGCAGGTCGTCGATTGCCATGCAGTTCCCTGCCCCGCACGGAGGCCGGCGGGGTCTCGTTGTTGCTGTGGAGTACCGGCGGCGCCGGCCTAGTCGGCGGCGCTGACGGAACCGTCAGAGGATACCGCAAAGCGGGCGACGTTCGCCCGCTGGTACGGTGCCAGATCCACGATACTGCCGGCTTGCTGAACGCGTGCCACCGCCGCATTGCCCAGCACCACCCGGGCCACGTCCCCGGCCTCGAAGCTGCGCCGGTCCCCCGCCTGCACCAGGCCCTGCTCCAGGATGGCGCCGTCGCGCCCGGTGACCTGCAGCCAGCTTTCGCCGCTGAACTCGAGCAACAGGGCATTGGCCGGCACCGCGGTGCGGTTCACCGACGGTGCCAGCGAGGCCACGTAGGGCGCGCCCGAATCGCCGTTGGCGTTCCCGGCGACGCTGCCGGAAGCAGCGGGCCTGGATGTCGCCGCCGACGCCGCGGGATCGGTCTCCGGCGGCACCGCATCGAGCGAGGCGGTGGCCGGCGCCACTTCGTTGAGGTGGCTGCGGGTCGCCAGCCAGACCGGCACCGCGATGGCCGCGGTGATCACCACGTACACGGCACGCCGACCGGCACTCTCCATCCAGCGCTGATACCGCGGGGTGTGCTCGTGGCTGACCAGCCGCACCGGCTCCGCCGGGGCGGCGCCCGCCACCAGGAACGGCTCGATGTCGACCCCGACCAGGCGCGCGTAGCTGCGCAACTGGCCGCGCACGAACACGCCGGCCCCGATCACTTCCCAGCGGCCCTCCTCGAGCGCTTCGACGACATGCAGCGGCATGCGCAAGCGCGCGGCGACCTCGTGCCGGCCCAGGCCGGCGGCGGTTCGCGCATCGCGCAGGCGCGCACCACACTCCCGCGCATCGCCTGCGATGGTCGCGCTGGATTCGTACATCACTTCGGACCTTCCCCGATCTGTGCATTCGCGGCCTGCGGGAACTCCGCCCTCAACCGCTGTTGGTATCGACTGGCGGCCGCCCTGTCGCCAAGCCTTTCCTCGATCCAGGCCGCGAGTTGTAGCACGGATGCATCGGCCGGCGCAGCCGCCAGCCTGCGTTCCGCGAACGCGCGGGCCTCGAAATAGCGCCCCTGGGCGTATTGATACTCGGCCATGCTGGCCAAGGCATAGGCATTGCCGGGCTCGATGTCCAAAGCGCGACGCAAGTCACGCTCGGCGCGTTCACTCTGCCCGCTTTTCAGCGCGCAACCGCCGGCATTGGCCAGGGCCGAGGCGGGCGAACGGTAGCCGGGTGCGGCCAGGGCGCGGTCGAACCAGACCAGCGCCTCGGCCGGATAGCCGTTGGCGCACAGCCAGGCGCCATAGTTGTTGAGCACCTCGCCCCGGTCCGGGGCCAGTTCGGCGGCACGGCGGTAGTGGGGACCGGCAGCCTCGTTGCGGCCGCGCTGGCTTTCGACCATGCCCAGCAGGGTAAGGGCATCGGCCGAGGCCGGATCCAGCCGCAACGCCTTGCGCGCCATCGTCTCGGCCTGGTCCAGCTCGCCACTGGCCAGGCGCTGCTCGGCCAGGCCCACCAGTTCGCGCACCTGGACCCGATGCTTGGTTTGCGCGCTGTCTTCCAGGTGGTAGGTCGGTGCGACCTCCTCACTGCCCTTGATCTTGGGCGGCTTGACCTTGACCGCCCTCGCACACCCGGCGACCAGCAGGGCGGCGAGCAACAGCGCCAGCCATCGCCAGTCAGGCCGCATGGTCATTCTCCAGCCCACGCCGGAACTCGGCCTGGCGCCGGGTCCGGTCCATCACCTGGCCCTTGAGCTGGCCGCAGGCCGCGTCGATGTCGTCGCCGCGGGTGCGGCGGACCATGGCCAGCACCTGCGCATCGAGCAGGATCTTCTGGAAGGCGCGCACCTGGGCCTCGTCCGAGCGCTCGTAGCGGGTGCCCGGGAACGGATTGAACGGGATCAGGTTGACCTTGCCCGAATCGCGCGCCTGCACCGCGTTGTCGAACCGGCGCATCAGCGCCGCGAGCTGGCGGGCATGCTCGGGCTGGTCGTTGACCCCCTTCATCAGGGTGTATTCGAAGGTCACCGAATCGCGCTTGCGATTGGCGCGCAGGTAGCGCGCGCAGGCCGCCATCAGCTCGGCGATCGGGTACTTGCGGTTGAGCGGGACCAGGGTCTCGCGCAGCTCGTCGGTGGCCGCGTGCAGCGACACCGCAAGCGACACGTCGCTCTCGGTCGAGAGCCGGTCGATCATCGGCACCAGGCCGGAGGTGGACAGGGTCACGCGCTTGTTGGCCAGGCCGTAGCCCAGGTCGTCGCGCATCACGCTCATCGCGCGCACGACGTTGTCGAAATTCATCAGCGGCTCGCCCATGCCCATCATCACCACGTTGGTGAGGCGGCGCTGCTGGTGCGGCACGTTGCCCAGGTGGCGGGCGGCGACCCAGACCTGACCGACGATCTCGGCGGTGGTCAGGTTGCGGTTGAAGCCCTGGGTGGCGGTCGAGCAGAAGGTGCAATTCAGGCCGCAGCCGACCTGCGAGGACACGCACAGGGTGCCGCGCCCCTTGTCCGGGATGTAGACGGTTTCGATGGCGTTCTTGCCATCCTGCCCCATGCCCAGCAGCCACTTGTGGGTGCCGTCGGCGGACGGCTTGTCGAACACCACGTTGGGAACCAGGACCTGCGCATGCTGGTGCAGCTTGGCGCGCAGCGCCTTGCCCAGATCGGTCATCTGCTCGAAATCGGTGACGTGGCGGTGGTGGATCCACTTCATCACCTGGTGGGCGCGGAACTTCTGCTCGCCAAGCACTTCGACGAAGAAACGCTCCAGGCCCGTGCGGTCCAGGTCGAGCAGGTTCTGCCGCGCCGATGCGTCCTGCGGCCGATCCACGCGCGCGCCATCGCCGCCGGCGAACGGCTCGCCGGTGACGGTGACGGACGGGATCGGCAGCAGATCGGCCACGTCGCTACCCGCGCTTCAGCGCGAAACCACTTCGGTGGCGGCGAAGAAGTACGCGATCTCGATCGCGGCGTTCTCGACCGAATCGGAACCGTGCGCGGCGTTGGCGTCGATCGACTCGGCGAAGTCGGCGCGGATCGTCCCGGGCGCGGCGTCCTTCGGATTGGTCGCGCCGAGCAGCTCGCGGTGCGCGGCCACGGCATTCTCGCCTTCCAGCGCCTGGATCATCACCGGGCCGGAGATCATGAACTCGACCAGTGCGTTGAAGAACGGACGCTCGCGGTGCACCGCGTAGAAGCCCTCGGCCTCGCGGCGCGACAGCTGCTTGTACTTGGCGGCCACGATCTTCAGACCGGCCTTCTCGAAGCGGGAGTAGATTTCGCCGATGACGTTCTTGGCGACGGCATCGGGCTTGACGATCGAAAGGGTGCGCTCCAGCGCCATGGTTCTTGTTCTCTGGAAAGGACGGGGGTTCCGGGCCCGGGGCCCGGCGACGACAGAAAACCCGCGTGGGGACGCGGGCTTAGCTTCACAAGCGTAGCGCGATTCTAGCATTCCGGGCCGGGCTTGGCAGGCCGCGGCACGGACCGCGGATGTTGCAATGCGGAATGACCGGACCCATGCTTCCGGCCTAGAATGAAACAATCGTTTGATTCATTGGACTCCGGCATGGGCAGGCCCGCGCATTTCTCCACCAAGGACCGGATCCTGGGCGCGGCCGAGGAGCTGTTCGCCCTGCACGGGTTCGCCGGCACCTCGCTGCGCCAGGTGACCAGCCTGGCCGCGGTCAACATCGCCGCGGTCAACTACCACTTCGGCTCCAAGGAAAACCTGGTCAACGAGGTGTTCCGCCGGCGCATGGACGAAATGACCGCGCAACGCCTGGAACAGCTGCAAACCGCCCTGCGCGAGCACCCCGGCGAGCTGGAGCCGGTGTTGGCCGCGTTCATCGAACCGGCCCTGGCCCTGGCCCAGGACCGCAACGGCGGGGGCGCCTTCGTCCGGGTGATCGCCCGCGCCTACGCCGAGCACAACGAGAGCCTGCGCAAGTTCCTGTCCGAGCACTACGGCCATGTCCTGCGCGAGTTCGGCAAGGCGCTGGCGGCCTGCCTGCCCGGACTGGACAAGGAAACCCTGTACTGGCGCCTGGACTTCCTGGCCGGCGCCCTGACCTATGCGATGTCCGATTTCGGCCTGATCAAGCGCCCGGCCGGCGCAAGCGAGGCCGCCCACCGCACCCGCGCGGCCCGCGAGCTGATCCGCTTCGCCGCCGCCGGGCTGCAAGCCACAGTGAAATAGTCATTTAAACTCATAAGGTTGAAAGACATGCCTGAGAAACTGCTTGTACGTCGTGCCGCGGTCCTCGGTGCCGGCGTCATGGGCGCGCAGATCGCCGCCCACCTGACCAATGCGGGCGTGGACACGGTCCTGTTCGACCTCGCTGCCAAGGAGGGCCCGGCCGACGGCGTGGTGCTGAAGGCCATCGCCAACCTCGCCAAGCTCAGCCCCGCCCCGCTGGCCGGCAAGGGCCTGGCCGAGGCGATCACCCCGGCCAACTACGACTCCGGCCTGGAGCAGTTGCGCGGCTGCGACCTGGTGATCGAGGCCATCGCCGAGCGGATGGACTGGAAGCAGGACCTGTACCGGAAGATCGCCCCGTTCGTGGCCGACCATGCGGTGCTGGCCTCCAACACCTCCGGCCTGGGCATCAACACGCTGGCCGCGGTGCTGCCGGAGCAATTGCGCCACCGCTTCTGCGGCGTGCACTTCTTCAACCCACCGCGCTACATGCACCTGGCCGAGCTGATCCCGGCCCGCAGTACCGATCCGGCGGTGCTGGAGGGCCTGGAGACCTTCCTGACCACCACCCTGGGCAAGGGCGTGGTCCATGCCAAGGACACCCCCAACTTCATCGGCAACCGCATCGGCGTGTTCTCGATCCTCTCGGTGATCCACCACACCCGCCAGTTCGGCCTCGGCTTCGACGAGGTCGATGCGCTGACCGGCCCGCTGGTCGGGCGGCCCAAGTCGGCCACCTACCGCACCTCCGACGTGGTCGGCCTGGACACCATGGCCCATGTCATCAAGACCATGGCCGACACCCTGCCGGACGACCCGTGGCACCGCTATTTCCAGTCGCCCGACTGGCTGGCGGCGCTGATCGGCAAGGGCGCGCTGGGGCAGAAGACCGGCGCGGGCATCTTCCGCAAGGCCGGCAAGGACATCGTCGTCCTCGACCTGGACCGGCAGGACTACCGCGCGGCCGACCGCAAAGCCGCCGACGAGGTGGTCGCGATCCTGAAGATCAAGGATCCGGCCGAGAAATTCGCCAAGCTGCGCGCGAGCGCGCATCCGCAGGCCCAGTTCCTGTGGGCCGCGTTCCGCGACCTGTTCCACTACAGCGCCTACCACCTGGCCGACATCGCCCAGACCGCACGCGACGTCGACCTGGCGATCCGCTGGGGTTACGGCTGGTCGCTGGGCCCGTTCGAGACCTGGCAGGCCGCCGGCTGGAAGCAGGTGGCGCACTGGATCGCCGAGGACATCGCCGCCGGCAAGGCCATGAGCGACGCACCGCTGCCGGCCTGGGTGCTGGACGGCCGCGACGGCGTGCACGCCGCCGCGGGCAGCTATAGCCCGGCGCTGGACGCCCTGGTGCCGCGCTCCACCCTGCCCGTCTATCGGCGCCAGCGGTTCCCCGACCCGATGCTGGGCGAGAAGTTCGACCCGGGCACCACCGTGTTCGAGAACGACGGCGTGCGCCTGTGGCATGACGGCGACGGGATCGCCGTGGTCTCGTTCAAGACCAAGATGAACACCGTTTCCGACCAGGTGCTCGATGGCCTGCAGGAAGCGATCTCGATCGCCGAACGCGACTTCCAGGGCCTGGTGATCTGGCAGCACCGCGAACCCTTCTCCGCCGGCGCCGACCTGGCCGGGGCGCTGGGCCTGCTCCAGGCCGGCAGGATCGATGCGTTCGAGGCGATGGTCGCCAACTTCCAGCGCACCAGCCAGCGGATCAAGTACGCGCTGGTGCCGGTGGTGGCGGCGGTGCGCGGCCTGGCCCTGGGGGGCGGCTGCGAGTTCCAGATGCACGCCGCGCGCACCGTGGCCCATCTGGAAAGCTACATCGGCCTGGTCGAGGCCGGCGTGGGCCTGCTGCCGGCCGGCGGCGGCCTGAAGGAACTGGCGGTGCGCGCCTCGCGCGCGGCCGGGCCGGGCGGCGACGTGTTCGCCGAGTTGAAGAAGGTGTTCGAGACGGTGGCCATGGCCAAGGTCTCGGCTTCGGCGCTGGAAGCGAAGGAACTGGGCCTGCTGCGTGCCGACGACGTGGTCGTGTTCAACGCCTACGAGCTGTTGCACGCGGCCAAGGCCCAGGCACGCGGTCTGGCCGAGGCCGGCTACCGCCCGCCGCTGCCGGCACGGCGCGTGCAGGCGGCCGGCGACGTCGGCATCGCCACCTTCCGCATGCTGCTGGTCAACATGCTCGAAGGCTGTTTCATCAGCCCGTACGACGCCGAGATCGCCACCCGCATCGCCACGGTGCTGTGCGCCGGGGAGATCGACCGCGGCGCCATCGTCGACGAGGACTGGCTGATCGCGCTGGAGCGCAGGCACTTCGTCGAGCTGGCGCAGCAGGACAAGACCCAGGCCCGGATCGAGCACATGCTCAAGACCGGCAAGCCGCTGAGGAACTGAGGGATACCGCCATGAGCAAGCAAATCCAGGACGCCTACATCGTCGCAGCCACCCGCACCCCTGTGGGCAAGGCGCCCAAGGGCGTGTTCCGCAACACCCGCCCGGACGACATGCTGGCCCACGTGCTCAAGGCCGTGGTCGCGCAGGCGCCGGGCATCGACACCTCGCGCATCGACGACGCGATCATCGGCTGCGCCATGCCCGAGGGCGAGCAAGGCATGAACGTGGCCCGGATCGGCGTGCTGCTGGCCGGGCTGCCGGACACCGTGGCCGCGCAGACCGTCAACCGCTTCTGCTCTTCCGGCCTGCAGGCCGTGGCCCTGGCCGCCGACCAGATCCGCCTGGGCAACGCCGACCTGATGCTGGCCGGCGGCACCGAATCGATGTCGATGGTGCCGATGATGGGCAACAAGGTCGCGCTGTCGCCGAACGTGTTCCCCGATCACGTGGCGATCGCCTACGGCATGGGCATCACCGCCGAGAAGGTCGCCGCGGAATGGAAGATTTCGCGTGAAGCGCAGGATGCCTTCGCGGTGGAATCGCACCGCAAGGCGCTGGCTGCCATCGCCGCAGGCGAGTTCCGCGAGGAAATCAGCCCCTACGAGGTGCTGTCGCACGTTCCCGACCTGGCCGGGAACACCGTCCAGCTCAGAAAGAGGCTGGTCGACACCGACGAGGGCCCGCGCGCGGACACCTCGCTGGAAGGCCTGGCCCGGCTGCGTCCGGTGTTCCGCAACGGCCAGTTCGGCGGCAGCGTCACCGCCGGCAACTCCTCGCAGATGAGCGACGGCGCCGCGGCGGTGCTGCTGGCCTCCGGACAAGCGCTCAAGGACTACGGGCTGACTCCCCTCGCCCGCTTCGTCAGCTTCTCGGTGGCCGGGGTGCGCCCGGAAGTGATGGGCATCGGCCCGATCGCGGCGATCCCCAAGGCCCTCAGGCAGGCAGGCCTGGGCAAGGACCAGCTGGACTGGATCGAGCTCAACGAGGCCTTCGCCGCGCAGGCATTGGCGGTGATGCGCGATTGCGAGCTGGATCCGGCCAAGGTCAACCCGCTGGGCGGTGCGATCGCCCTGGGCCACCCGCTGGGCGCCACCGGCGCGATCCGCACCGCCACCTTGGTGCACGGCCTGCGCCGGCGCGGGCAGAAGTACGGCATGGTGACCATGTGCATCGGCACCGGCATGGGCGCGGCGGGCGTCTTCGAATCGCTCTGAGCCTCCCGGCTTCCCGGAGCGGAATCAGCGAACGGCGCCCGCAGTGGCGCCGTTCGCTTTTGGCCTGACACCCGCAGAGGACGTCGCTGCAAGGGATCGCGTTCGAGCAGTACAGGGTGTACCGCGCCCGCGTATTGGAGCAGGGACAGCGCGCGCCCGCGGCGGATGCGGTGCCCTTGCAGCGATGGCCCCATCCCGGAATCGGCGCCTTTCGGCTATTCGCAGTCCAGCCCGAGCGACAGATCAATCCCGCTCGCGCACGCCCAGTTCGCCCAGGGCGCGCTGCATCATGTCCCGCGCCGGGTCACTGAGCTTCTCGTGGTCCAGGGCATAGCGGATCGTGGCTTCGATCAGGCCGATGTGGGTACCGCAGTCGAAACGGGTTCCCTGGAATCGGTAGGCGTATACCGGCGCCTCGGCCAGCAATGCGGCGATCGCGTCGGTCAGCTGGATCTCTCCGCCGGCGCCGGGTGTGACCGCTTCCAGCAACTCGAAGATGCGCGGGCTCAGCACGTAGCGGCCCACGACGGCGAGGTTGCTGGGAGCATCGGCGGGTGCCGGCTTCTCGACGATCCGCCGGATCCGGCCCTGGCGCCCGTCGAACGTGTCGGTGGCGACGATGCCGTAGCTGCCGGTGCTCTCCGCCGGCACGTCCTCCACCGCGATCACGCTCGCGCCGCTGGCCTGCGCCGCGTCGGCCATCTGCTTCAGCGCGCCGGCGCCGCGGTTCCAGATCAGGTCGTCGGGCAGCAGCACCGCGAACGGCTCATCGCCGACGATCGGCCTGGCGCACAGCACCGCGTGACCCAGGCCCAGCGCCTCGGCCTGGGTCACGAACACCGCACGCACGCCCTCCGGCAGCACGTTCCGGACCAGTTCCAGTTGCTCGGCCTTGCCGGCGCGCTCGAGCTTCTGCTCCAGTTCGTAGGCCTTGTCGAAATAGTCGGCCACCGCGTGCTTGTAGCGGTTGGTGACGAACACCAGGGTGTCGCAGCCGGCCTCGATCGCCTCGTCCACCGCGTACTGGATCAGCGGCCGGTCGATGATCGGCAGCATTTCCTTGGGAACGGTCTTGGTCGCCGGGAGGAAGCGCGTGCCGAGCCCGGCGACGGGGAAGACGGCCTTGCGGATGCGCCCGTGACTCATCGCGTGCTTCTGGCCTCGCGCGGGGAGAACGGAACCACCGTCGCGGCCGGAACGGGCGCCGCGTCCACGGCCTCGTGCGGAACGGACGCCGCTTCCGCCTCCTCGGCCGGGACGAACTCCGGGATCACCTCGCGCAACACCTGCTGGAGCATGGCCTCGTCGTAGCGCGCGACCGCGTCGCGCAGGCGCTCGACGCCGACCCGGACCTGCTCGGCCGAGGACTCGCGCGCCACCGCCTCCAGGATCTTGGAATGCGTGGTCGGCCGGTAGTGCTCGTCCTCGTGGAACAGCGTCTCGTGCAGTTTCTCGCCGGGACGCAGCCCGGTGTAGACGATGGCGATGTCGCGTCCGGGCTGCTTGCCGGCCAGCCGGATCATTTGCTGGGCAAGCAGACGGATCGGCACCGGCTCGCCCATGTCCAGGGTGTAGATCGCCGCGTGCGAACCGGCCGCGGCCGCCTGCACGATCAGCTGGCAGGCCTCGGGAATGGTCATGAAGTAGCGGGTCACTTCCGGATCGGTGACCGTCACCGGCCCGCCCTTGCGGATCTGCTCGCGGAACAGCGGGACCACGCTGCCGGCCGAATCGAGCACGTTGCCGAAGCGCACCGTGACGAAGCGGGTACCGCTGTCCTTCGCATCCAGGGACTGGGCGATCATCTCGGCGAACCGCTTGGTCGCGCCCAGCACGTTGGCCGGATCCACCGCCTTGTCGGTGGAAATGAACACGAACGTGTCCACCCCCTGTTCGCGGCACAGCCGGGCGACGGTATCGGTGGCCAGCACGTTGTTGCGCACCGCCTCGCGCACCTGCGCTTCCAGCAACGGCACCTGCTTGTAGGCCGCGGCATGGAACACCGCCTCGGGCTGGCCCAGGCGCAGGGCATGGGCGATCACCGCAGGATCGCCGCAATCGCCCAGCACCGCATCGATCTTCAGGCCCGGGAAGGCCCGGTGCAGGTCGTCGTGGATGGTAATCAGCGCCAGTTCGTCCTGCTCCAGCAACACGATCTTGCGCGCGCCATGGCGTGCGCACTGCCGGCACAGCTCCGAACCGATCGAGCCACCGGCGCCGGTGACCAGCACCGCCCGCCCGCCCAGCCAGCCGCGGATCAGCTTCCAGTCCGGCGTCACCGGCTTGCGTCCGAGCAGATCCTCGATCGCCACTTCCTTCAGTTCGCCCGGCAGCGCCTGTCCTTCGAGCACGTCGATCAGGCTCGGCACGGTGCGGAATGGGAGCCCGGTGCGCTCGCAGATCGCCATGACCCGCTGCATCGCCGCCGCGTCCAGCGAGGGCATGGCGATGACGAGCATGCCCGCGGCGGTTTCCCTGGCCACCGTCGGCGCATCCTCCAGCCGTCCCAGCACGGGCAGGCTGTGTAGGCGCGAACCGCGCAGCCGCGGGGCGTCGTCGAGGAAGCCCACCGGCTCGAACGCGCCGGAACGGCGCAGGTCGCGCACCAGCGCCTCGGCCGCGCGGCCCGCGCCGAGGATCAGCACGCGCCGGGCGGCGGTGAGGTCGCGTTGGCCGATGTGGTCCTTCCAGACCCGGTACAGCAGCCGCGGCAGGCCGAGCAGCGCGGTCAGGGCGAAGGGATAGACGATCAGCACGGTCCGCGGCACCGCGCCCAGCCGGTTGTACACGGCCAGCCCGAGGATGATGGCGACCAGGCCCAGCAGCGCGGCCTTGAGGATGTTCCAAAGGTCCGGGACGCTGGCGAAGCGCCACAGGCCGCGATACAGGCCAACCCGCCAGAACACCAGCCCCTGGGCGACCAGCACCCAGGCGATGGTCGGCGAGAAATCGAACAACGGCCAGCTTTCCTGCCTGATCGCGTAGCGCAGCACGTGCAGCAGCTGCCAGCAGACGTAGACCATCAGCAGATCGTGGAGCACGATCGCGGCGCGGGTCAGGACAGCGGATTTCGATCCCTGATTCATGCGTCCTCTTGGCCGACCTTGCCCGGAACCATCCGGCGCCGCAGGCCGGCCCACACCGGTACCGCGCACGCCAACCATAGCATCACGCCTACTGTTGCAGGCCACGGTCCCGCGTTGTGCAGGAACGCGCCGGATACTATAGCCGCCAGCGTGAATGCCACGTAGACGCTGGTCACAAATGCGTGACTGCGGCCTGTCCTGACCCAGCGCTGGTAGACGTGCGAGACGTGCGGTTGCCACCACCGCTCGCCCGCCGCGACCCGCGACACGAGGGTCAGCGACGCATCGACCAGGAACGCCGACAGCGGCAGCAGCAGCAATGCCGCCATGGGCACTCCCAACTCGGGCGCCGCCCCGGCGACCAGCGCGGCCAGCGCATAGCCGAGCGTCCCGCTGCCCGCGTCGCCGAGGAAGATCCGCGCATGCGGGAAGTTGAACGGCAGGAAAGCCGCACAGGCGACCGCCAGCGCCAGCGCGAGCGGCGCGATGCCGGGCGCCAGCCAAGCGCAGGCCACGGCGGCGAGCATCGCCTGGCTCGCCGCCAGGCCGTCGATCCCGTCCATGAAGTTCCAGACATTGACCAGCACCGGCACCAGACCCAGGGTCAGCAGCGCCCAACCCCAGCGGCCCTCAACCCCGTGCATGCCCCACGCCAGCAGCGCACCGGCCAGGCACTGCACCGCCAGCCGCAGCCAGGGCGACAGCGGGCGGTGGTCGTCGATCCAGCCGATCCCTGCGACCAGCACCAGGCCGGTCGCGAAGCTTGCCATCGCCATCGTCGGGCCACGGCCGGTGGCGGGCAGGAGCGCGCAACCGGCCAGCAACGCAATGGCGATCCCGATCCCGCCGCCGCGTGGCGTGGCCACGGCATGACTGCGGCGCTCGCCGGGGTGGTCGATCAAGTTGCGGCGTCGCGCATAGGCCAGCGCCAGCCAGGTCGCCAGCGCCGATATCCCTGCGTGCAGCGCCAGCCAGGCCGCCAGCGGCATCACACCACCGCGTAGTTCAGCAGCGGCTTGACCGTGCCCCACTCCTTGCAGCTCGGGCATTGCCAATGGTGGGTGCGCGCACCGAAACCGCAGCGCGTGCAGCGGTAGCTTGGGTTGCGCACCAGCAGCTGGTCGGTGATGTGCTTGAGGTCGTGCAGGGTCGCGGTGCTGTCGGCACCCACCGCCAGGGTCAGGTCGATCAGCGCCGCCTCGCCGCGCACCGAAGGCCGGTCCTTCAGTTGCCGGCCGAGGTAGTCGCGCGCGGCATGGGCGCCCTCCTGGCCTTCGATCAGCCGGGTCAGGGCCAGCACCGGGGCGATGCCGCGGTAGTGCTCGCTCATCTCGGCCAGGAACGCACGCGCGCCGGCGTTGTCGCCGACTTCGCCATAGCAGGCCAGCAGGCTGGGCAGGAACTCGGGCAGGTAGTCGGGATCGTGGCGCGCGGCACGCTCGTAGGCGCGGATGGCCCCATACGGATTGCCCGAATCGGCCTCGATCCGGCCTTCCAGGATGCCTGCGCGCACGCTGGTGGCATCGGCCTGGTAGGCCCGTGCGATCGCCGCGCGTGCGGCGGCCAGGTCGCCGTTGGCGCGGTGGCGCTCGGCCAGCTCGCACTCGAACTGCGAGACGAGCTTGCCCATCGGCTCGCCGGTGACTTCCTCGTAGCGGGTCGCGTTGTCGATCGCCCGCTCCCAGTCGCGCTCGGCCTGGTAGATGCCGAGCAGGTGCTTGAGCGCCTGCGGCGCGCGCTCGTCGATCCGGGCCAGGTCGGTGAACACGGTCTCGGCGCGGTCCAGCAGGCCGGACTTCATGTAGTCCTCGCCCAGCGCCAGCAGGGCCAGGACCCGCTGCTGGTCGCTCAGGTCGTTGCGCTGGACCAGGCCCTGGTGCAGGCGGATGGCGCGGTCCACCTCGCCACGGCGACGGAACAGGTGGCCCAGGGCGACCTGGGTCTCGAAGGTTTCCTTGTCCAGCTCGGCGATGTGCAGGAACAGTTCGATCGCCTTGTCCGGCTGTTCGTTGAGCAGGTAGTTCAGGCCGCGGAAATAGGTGCTGGACAGGCGGCTGACCTGGGTATCGCCGTGGCGCTGGCCACCACGCCGGCCCACCACCCAGCCGGTCAGCGCGGCCAGCGGCAGCAGCAGGATGAACCAGAACCACTCGTTGAGGAATTCCACGGCTCAGGTTCCTTGGTAAGGGATGCGCGGCGGCGCGGGTTCCGGCATGGCCGCGGCGCTGGCAGCGGCAGCGCGGCTGGCCCGTCCCAGGCGTGCCCGCAGCGGCAGCACGCTGGTGACCAGGACCAGGCCGCCGCCGAGAAGCACGCCGGCCAGCAGCGCGACGGTCACCGCGATACCGGTGGTGGTCACCACTTCGGCAATGCCGAAGTCCAGCACGATGCGCTGCGGATTCAGCGAACCGAGCACCAGGCCGGCGGCAAGGAAGGCGACCAGCAGCAGCAGGCGAAGAATGGCCATGTCGCGGTTCCTGCGGAAATCCGGCAAAGCTTAACGGACCGGCACCCGGCCGGCGAGCCGATCAGGCGCCTTCGTCGGCGGAGACCGGGGCTGGCTGCACGTCGCTGACCTTCTCGCGCAGTTCCTTGCCCGGCTTGAAGTGCGGCACGTGCTTGCCCGGCAACGCGACCGAATCGCCGGTCTTGGGATTGCGTCCCAGGCGCGGCGGGCGGTAATGCAGGGAAAAACTGCCGAAGCCGCGAATCTCGATGCGTTCGCCCGTGGCGAGCGCGCCGCCCATCATTTCCAGCAACGCCTTGACGGCGAGGTCCACGTCCTCGGCCTTAAGGTGCGACTGGCGACGGGCCAGGATCTCGATCAGTTCGGACTTGGTCATCTCAGGCTTGGCTGGATGTGGGGCTTGGCTGGATGCACGTTGCAGGCCGCGGCGGCCCGGGGATGCCGGGCCGCCGCGGGACTGCGGACTTGCTTACTCGGACTTGCCGCCCAGCTGCGCGCGCAGCAGCGCGCCCAGGCTGGTGGTGCCGGTGGCGGCTTCGGCGGCGGCCTTGTTGTACTCGGCCAGCGCCTCGGCGGTCTCGGCTTCGTCCTTGGCCTTGATCGACAGCTGCAGGCTGCGGCCCTTGCGGTCCATGCCCACGAACTTGGCCTCGACCTTGTCGCCGACCTTCAGGTGCTGGGTGGCGTCGTCCACGCGGTCGTAGCTGATGTCGCGCGCCGACACGTAGCCCTCGACGCCGTCGCCCAGGTCGATCGTGGCGCCCTTGGCATCCACTTCCTTCACCGTGCCTTCGACCTTGGAGCCCTTCGGGTGGGTGGCCATGTACTGGCCGAACGGATCCTGCTCCATCTGCTTCAGGCCCAGGCTGATGCGCTCGCGCTCGGGATCGACCGCAAGCACGACCGCTTCCAGCGTGTCGCCCTTCTTGTAGTTGCGCAGGATGTCCTCGCCGGTGGTGTTCCAGCTGATGTCGGACAGGTGGACCAGGCCGTCGATGCCGCCGTCCAGGCCGATGAAGATGCCGAAGTCGGTGATCGACTTGATCTGGCCGGACACCTTGTCGTTCTTCTTGTGGATCGCGGCGAAGGTCTCCCACGGGTTGGCGGCGACCTGCTTCATGCCCAACGAGATGCGGCGGCGCTCCTCGTCCACGTCCAGGACCATGACCTCGACCTCGTCGCCGACCTGCACGACCTTGGACGGGTTGACGTTCTTGTTGGTCCAGTCCATTTCGGACACGTGCACCAGGCCCTCGACGCCCGGCTCGATCTCGACGAACGCGCCGTAATCGGTGACGTTGGAGACCTTGCCGAACACGCGGCTGTTGGCCGGGTAGCGGCGGGCGATGTTGTCCCACGGATCCTCGCCCAGCTGCTTCAGGCCCAGCGACACGCGGTTGCGCTCGCGGTCGAACTTGAGCACGCGCACGTCCAGCTCGTCGCCGACGTTGACCACCTCGGACGGATGGCGCACGCGCTTCCACGCCATGTCGGTGATGTGCAGCAGGCCGTCGATGCCGCCCAGGTCCACGAACGCGCCGTAGTCGGTCAGGTTCTTGACCACGCCCTTGAGCACGGCGCCTTCCTGCAGCTTCTCCATCAGCTGCTCGCGCTCTTCCGAATGCTCGCTCTCGACCACCGCGCGGCGGGAGACGACCACGTTGTTGCGCTTGCGGTCCAGCTTGATGAGCTTGAACTCCAGCTCCTTGCCTTCCAGGTAGGCCGGGTCGCGCACCGGGCGCACGTCCACCAGCGAACCGGGCAGGAACGCGCGGACGTCCTTGATGTCGACGGTGAAGCCGCCCTTGACCTTGCCGCTGATGCGGCCGGTGATGGTCTCGTTCTTCTCGAGGGCTTCCTCGAGTTCGTCCCACACCATCGCACGCTTGGCCTTCTCGCGCGACAGCACGGTTTCGCCAAAGCCATTCTCGATGGAGTCCAGCGCGACCTTGACCTGGTCGCCCACGCCCACGTCGATTTCGCCGGCGTCGTTACGGAACTGCTCGATCGGCACGATGCCTTCGGACTTGAGGCCGGCGTTGATCACCACCACGTCGCCGCGGACGTCCACGACGGTACCGATGACGATGGCGCCCGGCTTCAGCTTGGCCAGATTGGCCTGGCTCTGTTCGAACAGTTCTGCAAATGATTCGGTCATTGTTGATTACTCGGTTGGACACACGGACGGGATGCCATCGCTGCGATGGGCGCCACGCCCCCCTGGTCGGCCCGCGAGGGCCTTGTGTGGTTGGTTGGATGGAAAAATCGCCGTGGTCACCCACGGCGGCGCCTGCGGCGCTTGCGCGCCATTCTGCTGCGTGGGATCCGGCGCGGTGCCGGAAGCAGGCGAGGTCAGCCGGCGCGTGCGGGCACCAGGGCCAGGACGCGGTCGACGACTTCTTCGATGGACAGGCCCGTGGTGTCGATGAGGACGGCATCGTCGGCCGGCTTCAGCGGCGCCACGGTGCGCTGGGCATCGCGGGCATCGCGGGCGAGGATCTCCCGCAGCAGACCGTCGAATATAACCGAAACCCCTTTTTCCTTCAACTGGTTATGCCGCCTGCGGGCACGCTCCTCGGCGCTGGCGGTGAGGAATACCTTGGTGGTGGCGTCCGGGAAGATGACGGTGCCCATGTCGCGGCCGTCGGCCACCAGCCCGGGCTCGCGCCGGAATGCCCGCTGCCGTTCCTTCAGCGCCGCCCGGACCTCGGGGATGGCGGCGATGGCCGAGGCCAGGGTGCCGGTGGTTTCCAGCCGCAGCTCGTCGGTGGCGTCGCTGCCATTGACGAAAATCCTCAAATTGCCGTCAATTTCGCTGAAACGGACGTCTGTATCGAAGGTGCAGCGCACCAGGGCCGCCGGATCGGCCAGGTCCAGGTCGGCCCAGCTGGCTGCCACCCCGACCGCGCGGTACAGGGCGCCCGAGTCCAGGTAGTGCCAGCCCAGGCGCGAAGCTGCCAGGCGGCTGACCGTGCCCTTGCCGGCACCGGACGGACCGTCGATGGTAAGGACCGGGACGGGGGTGGACATGACGGCTCCGAGGGCAGGCTGGCGGGTTCCCGGACCGATTGTAGCCCGGCCGCCCCGCCCTGCACTGACACCGGACTGCAAGCGCTTGAAACCGCAAGGGAAAGCCGGCTAGAATGGCGGGCTCGTTTGCACGCCCTGGCCGAACCGGCCCTGGCATTCCCTAATTCCGTCGTCCTCCGAGGTGTGTCATGAAAGTCCTGTCCTCCCTGAAGTCGGCGAAGACCCGTCACCGCGACTGCAAGGTGGTCCGCCGCCGCGGCAAGGTCTTCGTGATCTGCAAGTCCAACCCGCGCTTCAAGGCCCGCCAGCGCTGAGCTGGCCGGCGGCGCAACGGCCCCCGGGCCGGCGCGCGGATCGAGGCGAAGGCCGCAGCGATGCGGCCTTTCGCATTTCCGGAACCCGCGATCGCCGCCGCCCCGGCGCGCCCGCTTCTGCTTACAATCGGTCCCTGCACCCAGGCCTGCCTGCCACCGCCGCCGATGCGGCCACCATCCGGGGAGAGCAACGCGATGACGTACCGCCCGAACACCCTGATCCTGCTGGCCGCGCTCGCCGTCTGCGGCGGCGCCCAGGCCGATACCCTGCTGGTCGACCGCGCCGCCCAGAAGCCCGCGGTGGCCGTCCCGGCCCGCGGCCTGAGCATGGGCGAAGTCGAGGCACGCTTCGGCGCCCCGCAGCAGAAGCTGGAACCGCGCGGCGGCCAGAAGCAGCAGTGGCCGACGATCAACCGCTGGGTCTATCCGGAGTTCGTGGTGTACTTCGAGAAGAACCGGGTGATCGACGTGGTCGCGCGCCAGGCTGATGCCCAGGAAGCGGGCCCGAAGCCAGCGATCAAGTGAGCAAGCCGGACATGCGCTTCCCCGCGGAGTGGGAGCCCCAGTCCGCGGTGCTGGTCGCCTGGCCGCACGCCGGCACCGACTGGGCCGCACGCCTGGGCGAAGTCGAGGACACCTATATCGCCCTGGTGGCGGCGATCACGCGCTTCCAGCAGGCCTGGATCTGCGTGGCCGACGACGACCTGCAGACCTATGCCGAGGCGCGCCTGCGCTCGGCGCGGGTGGACATGGAACGGGTCCGCTTCGTCCCGTTCGACTACGACGACACCTGGCTGCGCGACTCCGGACCGATCGTGTTGCGCGACGGCGACGGCTTCCGGGTGCTCGACTTCCATTTCACCGCCTGGGGCGGCAAGTTCGAGGCCGGGCGCGACGACCGCCTGGTCGAGTCGCTGGCCGCGCAGGGCGTGTTCGGCGATGCGCCGCGGCAACGGATCGACTTCGCGCTCGAGGGCGGCGGCATCGAGACCGACGGCGCCGGCACCCTGCTCACCACCTGGCGCTGCCTGCACGAGCGCCACCCGCGGGCCGGCCGTGCCGACCTGGAGGCGAAGCTGCGCGGCTGGCTGGCCCAGGAACGGGTCCTGTGGCTGGACCACGGCTACCTGGAGGGCGACGACACCGACGCCCACATCGATACTCTGGCGCGCTTCGCGCCGGGCGACGCGATCGTGTTCCAGGCCTGCGACGATCCGGGCGATCCGCACCATGCCGAGCTGCAGGCGATGGCCGCCGAGATCGCCGCGCTGCGTACCGCGGACGGCCGCCCTTACCGGCTGTACCCGCTGCCCTGGGCGGCGCCGATCATCGACCAGGACCGGCGCCTGGCCGCGTCCTACGCCAACTTCCTCATCGTCAACGGCGCGGTGCTGATGCCGGCCTACGGCGACCCGGCCGACGACCGCGCCGCGACGGTGCTGGCCGACGCGTTCCCGGGCCGCGAGATCGTGCAGGTGCCCTGCCGCCCGCTGATCTGGCAGAACGGCAGCCTGCACTGCATCACCATGCAGATCCCGCTGGGACTGGGCGGCTGAGCGGAACCTCTTCGCGGCGGCAGCGTGCTCCCGCTTACAATACCCGCCATGAACGCCAAGACCCTGCCCGTCGCCCTGATCCAGGAAAGCAACCACGGCGATGCCGAGGCCAATCTGGCCGTGATCGAGTCGCGGGTGGCCGAGGCCGCCGCGCAGGGCGCGCGGCTGGTATTGCTGCAGGAACTGCACAACGGCGCCTACTTCTGCCAGCACGAGTCAGTGGCCGAGTTCGACCTGGCCGAGCCGATCCCCGGGCCCAGCAGCGAGCGCCTGGGGGCGCTGGCGAAGAAGCACGGCGTGGTCATCGTCGGCTCGCTGTTCGAGCGCCGCGCCGCCGGCCTGTACCACAACACCGCGGTCGTGCTGGAAAAGGACGGCAGCCTGCTGGGCAGGTACCGCAAGATGCACATCCCGGACGACCCGGGCTTCTACGAGAAGTTCTATTTCACCCCGGGCGACCTCGGCTTCAGGCCGGTCGACACCTCGGTCGGGCGCCTCGGCGTGCTGGTGTGCTGGGACCAGTGGTACCCGGAAGCGGCGCGGCTGATGGCGCTGGCCGGTGCTGAGCTGCTGCTCTACCCGACCGCGATCGGCTGGGATCCGGACGACGCCCAGGACGAGCAGGCCCGCCAGCGCGATGCCTGGGTGCTCAGCCACCGCGGCCACGCCGTGGCCAACGGCCTGCCGGTGCTGTCGTGCAACCGGGTCGGCCTCGAGCCTTCCCCGCTGGGCGCGTCGGGCATCCGCTTCTGGGGCAACAGCCACGTGCTCGGGCCGCAGGGCGAGTTCATCGCCGAAGCCGGTACCGAGCCGACCGTGCTGGTGTGCGATGTGGACCTGAAACGCAGCGAGCACGTGCGCCGGATCTGGCCGTTCCTGCGCGACCGCCGGATCGATGCCTACGGCGACCTGCTCAAGCGCTACATCGACTGAAGGCCGTCCGGGTGAGTCCCACGATCCGTGCAGCCACGCCGGACGACGTGCCGGCGATCACCGCCATCTATGCGGCCGAAGTGCGCGATCTCGTCAACACCTACGAGTACGACCCGCCGGACGCAGCGGAAATGCTGCGACGCATGCAGGACCTGCTCGCTCACGGCTTCCCCTGGCTGGTGGCCGAAACCGGTGGCGAAATCGCCGGCTACGCCTATGCCGGAAGCTACCGCGGGCGGATCGCCTACCAGTGGACGGTGGAGAACTCGGTATACGTGGCCGCCGGCCACCAGGGCCACGGTGTCGGCACGGCCCTGCTCGGACGGTTGATCGACGAGTGCGCGGCGCGCGGTTTCCGGCAGATGATCGCGGTGATCGGCGAACCGGCCAACACCGCCTCGATCCGCCTCCACGAAAAGTCCGGCTTCCAGCTGGTCGGCATCTTCCGCGGCATCGCCTGGAAGCACGGCCGCTGGCTGGACACCGTGCAGATGCAGCGTCCGCTGGGCGCCGGCGCAGGCAGCCCCCCTTCCGAACGAACCACGCAATGACCGATACCCCGATCGACACCCGAAACCACGACGGCGGCGACCCGCTCGCCGGCCAACCCATGCGGATCGTCGAACGCGACGGAGTCCGCTACACGCTGCTGGGCACTGCCCACGTCTCCCAGGCCAGCGTGCTGGCGGTGGAGCAGGCCATCGCCGGCGGCAGGTTCGACGCGGTCGCGGTCGAGCTCGACCCGCAGCGCCTGCAGGCGCTCACCGATCCGGACGCCCTGGCGCGACTGGACCTGGTGGAAGTGATCCGCAAGGGGCGGATGGCGTTGTTCGCCGCCAACCTGGCCCTGGCCGCCTACCAGCGCCGCCTGGCAGAGCAGCTGGGCATCGAACCGGGCGCCGAGCTCAAGCGTGCGGTGGCGCTGGCTCGCGAACGCGGCCTGCCGGTGCACCTGATCGACCGCGACGTCGGCCTGACCTTCCGTCGCGCCTCGCGGCGGCTGGGTTTCTTCGGCAGGATCAAGCTGGTCGCCGGCCTCGGCGCCGGCCTGCTGTCGTCCGAGGACGTGGGCGAGGACGAGATCGAGAAGCTCAAGCAGGGCGACATGCTCGAATCGAGTTTCGGCGAATTCGCCCGCGAAAGCCCCGCGCTGTACGAGGCCATCATCGGCGAGCGCGACCGCTACATGGCCACGCGCCTGCGCGAGGCACGCACCGACGGCCAGCGCGAGGTGCTGGCGGTGGTAGGTGCCGGCCACCTCGCCGGCCTGGCCCACCACCTGGAAACCGATACCGACGAGCCCACCGCGCTGCGCAGGCAGCTGGAGGACGTGCCGAAGAAGCGCAACATCCCATGGATCACTCTGGCCATCCTGGCGGTGGTGCTGGCCGGGGTCGGCGTCGGCTTCTGGAAGGGCGGCATGGACATGGGCACGCGGATGCTGGCGATCTGGGCGCTGTACACCGGCGGCCTGGCCGGTCTGGGCGCACTGCTGGCCGGCAGCCATCCGCTGAGCGTGCTTACCGCGATCGTGGTGGCGCCGTTCAAGCCGTTCCGCCTGAGCATCCCCACCGGCGCGTTCGCCGCAGTGGTGGAAACGCGGCTGCGCAAGCCGGCATACCGCGATTTCCTCCAATTGCGCGACGACGCGCAAACGGTCAAGGGCTGGTACCGCAACCGGGTGACCAGGATCGTGCTGACCTTCATGCTGACCAATCTCGGCAGCATGCTCGGCCTGTGGCTGGCGGGCTTCCGGGTCTACGGCAACCTGGTCTAGCCCGGATCCGGTCCGCCACGACCGTCAAGGCGGGGCCATCTCCAGGCCATGCGCATGATGACCACGCCCAGGAGTATCTCGACGCTGCTGTAGGCGAGATAGAACCACCATGCCCCCGGCATGGTGAGCGCGACGAACAGCGCATAGAACGCAGCCACGCCGATATTGAGCCATCGCGCGAGGCGCACCGGTGTCGCCAGCGACAGGAACACCATCAGGCCAGGCACCGCAAGCAGCAGGGCGACGAACAGCAGCGAGCCCTGGCTGCTCGGCCCCATCGGGCCACCGCCATCCAGCATGTGCTGCAGTTTCCCGGGCCGGTACAGGCCGAAGTAATCGCCATACAGGAACAGCAGGGTCAGGCTCGTCCACAGCGCGGACAGCTTCAGTCGTTGGGGCAGCGGTGGGTCGCACAAGGGAGACGACGAAGCGGGGGTGCGCATGGCGGCCTCAGGTAGCCAGTGGAGATATCGCGCCTGTGCGATCAGCGCGCAGTCCGAACAGCAGCAGCCACAGGCAGGTGCCGATTTCGCCCAGCGCGGCCGGCAACGTCAGGTAGCCCGAGAGCGGCCAGGCACCGTATCCGGGCACCAGCAATTCCGCCAATACGCCAAGCACGTAGCCCAGCCCGCCCAATACCAGCAGGATTCCCAGCACGCGCGGCAGGCGCCCGGAGCGCAGGGCCAGCCAGCCGAATGGCAGCAGCCATAGCCCCCAGAACACGCGTACCAGTTGCATGCCGCTGCGGTACGCCTCCAGCGCCGCATGCGCCAGGTACTGGCGCTGCCCGGGCGGCAACAGCTGCGCACTGTCGGCATCGACCAACAGGGCAAGCGCCTGCAGCCGATGCGACAGCGCCGCCAGAGCCAACGGAACGCTCACCGCCACGAATGCCACCATCAGCGTCGCGGCGGGCCGGCTCACGTCCTGGAAACCGCGATACAGCGCCAGGGCCAGCAACAGGAAGGCCACCTGCATGACGATGAAGGCCGCCGCGCCCTGCTGGACCAGCGACTGCCTGGCGACCACGTTGTCCAGCACCGCTTGCGCATCGGGGGCGGCAAGCTGCCCGGGCACATAGGCCAGGCAGAAGAATCCGGTGACGACGACGGTCAGGTACAGCAGGCCGGCAAGCCGGCTGCCGGAAGGAAATGCCCGTGGCATCCACAATCTCCTGGAAAAATCGCCCCCTGCCGGAATGGCAGGGGGCCCGATGACCCCGGATCAGTCCCGCACGGGCAACGGCATGGCCGGCTCCACCGGGGCCAGGCCGCGCGCGCGCCGCACCAGCCGCGCCGTGCCGGTGCGCAGGTCGTCCAGGATCGCGTAGATGGTCGGCAGGAACAGCAGGCTGACCACCGTGGAGAACGCCAGGCCGCCGGCGATGGCCCGCGCCATCGGGTAGTACGGCGGCATGCCGTCGGCGGTGTGGGTGTTCAGCGCGATCGGCACCATCGCCAGGATCGCCGTGCCCATGGTCATCAGGATCGGGCGCAGGCGCTCGCGGCTGCCCTCCACCAGCGCCTCGACCCTCGGCAGGCCGCGCCGGCGCAGGTTGTTGATGTGCTCGATCATCACGATGCCGTTGTTCACCACCACACCCATCAGCACCAGGATGCCGATCACGGCCATGATGTTCATCTCGGTGCCGGTCAGCCAGAACAGCCAGTACACGCCGAAGATCGAGAACACCACGCAGGACATGATCGCGCCCGGGAACAGCAGCGATTCGAACACCGCCGCCATGATCACGAACATCAGGATCAGGGCGATGGCGATACTGGTCACCATCTGGTCCATGCCGTCGAAGTTGATGTTGAAGCCGGCACCGGAGAAGGTATAGCCGTAGCCGGGCGGGAACTGCACGCCCTCCAGCGCCGTCTCGATCGCCTTGCGCGCCTCGTCCATGGGCACGTCCGGCGCCACCCCCGCTTCCACCCGCAACATGGTCTGCCGGTTCAGGCGCTGGATCGAGGTGGCGGCCGGATTGACCCCCACGTCGACCATCGCCAGCAGCGGCACCTCGGACCCGTTGGGCGCGCGCACCATGAAGGTGGACAGGTCCTCGACCCCGTACTTGTCCGAACCGGCGAAGCGCACGTTGACCGGGATCTCCACGTCCTCGCGATGGAAGTCGCGCAGCGACGAGCCGCGCAGGGCCATGCTGACGAACTGCGCCACCTGTTCGGCGCTGAAGCCGTAGGCGGCGGCACGCTCGCGGTCGACCCGCACCGCCAGCTCGGTGTTGGCGTCGCCGGTGTCCACCCGCACGTCGCGCAGTTTCGGATTGCGCCCCAGCATCGGCACGATGTCGTCGGCCAGTTCCTTCAGGGTGGCGGTGGAATCGCCGATCAGGCTGAAGCGGATGCCCTGGCCCTCGCTGCCCATGCCGCCGGGCCAGCCGATGCCGATCCGCGCCCGCGCCGACTTGGGCAGGCCCTCGCGCACCTTCTCCTCGATCCGCTTGCTCAGTTCGCGGTCTTCCACGTCGAGGAACATGCGGGTCTGGGCCCAGCCCTGCTCGCTGTAGCGGCTGTGGACACGCTCGACCCGGAAGTCCTGGCGATGGGCATTGATGAATTCCTCCACCCGCGCGACCTCCTTGCCCATCTCCTCCTTGGAATAGGCGCCTCGCCACTGGTAGAAGATGTTGATCTCGCTCGGATCGCTTTCGTCGCCCCCCCCCTGGGTGTGCATCATCGGCCACACGCTGGCCACGGTGATGAGCACGATGCCGGCCACGCTCCAGCCACGGTGCAGCAGGGTCCAGCGCAGCGCCCGCGCATAGCGATCCTGGAGCCGCGCGATCGTCGGCGACTTCACCGCCGGCGGGGTCTTCATCCGCGCCGACAGCATCGGGATCAGGCTGACCGCGACCAGCCACGAGGCCAGCAGCGAGACCGAAATGGTCACCGCCAGTTGCCCCAGGTAGATGCTGATGATGTTCTTCTCGCCGAACAGCATCGGCAGGAACACCACGCAGTGGCACAGGGTGCCGGCCGACAGGGCGATGGCGACGTTGCGGGTGCCGACGATCGAGGCGCGCTCGGGATCGTCCGGGTACCGTTCGCGCTCCTGGTAGATGCTTTCCACCACCACCACCGCGTTGTCCACCAGCATGCCCACCGCCAGCAACAGCCCCATCATCGAAATGATGTTCAGGGTGATCCCGGCGAAGTACATGAAGCCCAGGGTCATCACGAAGCAGATCGGGATCGCCAGGCTGACCATCAGGGTGGACGGCCAGTGGCGCAGGAACGCGTAGAGCACGATCACCGACAGCAGCAGGCCGATCGCGCCGGCTTCGGCCAGCGCCAGCAACGAGGCGGTCACCGCCTGGCCCTGGTCGTCGGCGACTTCGATCTTGATCCCGCGCATGGCGGGATCGCTTTCCAGCCGGCCGATCTCGGCCCGGACCGAGCGTGAAAGGTCGACCAGGTTCGCCGAACGCTCCTTGTAGACGTCCACCCCGACGCTGGGCTTGCCGTCCATCTGCCGCACGTAGTTCATCCGCTGCGGCTGCAGGTCCACGGTGGCGATGTCGGACAGACGGGTGCCGCGCGCGTCCACCGGCAGGTCGCGCAGGGACTGCAGTTGCAGCAGTTCGCCGCGCGGCTGCACCCGCAGGCGGCGCCCGTCCTCGGTGATCTGCCCGGCCGAGACCGAGAAGTTGGCCGCCTGCAGCCGCTGCACCAGTTCGTTGAGCGCCACCCCATGCGCGCTCAGCCGGTCCTTGTCCAGCGCCACCAGCACTTCCTGCCGGGCCACGCCCTCGACTTCGACCCGGGCCACCCCGGGCAGGCGCTCCAGGCGATGCTTGAGGCTGCGCTCGATCAGGTCCGCGCGCCGGGTCAGGTCGTCGTCGCTGGTCAGGCGCAGGGTCATCGCCTCCCGGTCCGAGGTGCTCCAGCGCTGCACGTAGTAGCGGCGGAAATCGTTCGGGAGCTGGTCGCGGATCGCGTCGATGCGTTCGCGCGCTTCCGAGGCGGCGATGGCGATGTCGCGGCTCCAGTCGCTGAATTCGACCTGGATCTGCGCGCCGTCCGCGTTCGCCCGCCCGTTCATCGAACGGATCCCGGGCATGGTCGCGATCGCCTCCTCCACCGGCCGCAGCAGGTTGCGCTCCACCTCTTCCGGGGTGGAGCCGGCGTACGGCAGGGCGATGAAGAAGAACGGAATGGTCGCCTCCGGCTCGGCCTCAAGCGACAGCCGGAACGAGGCGATCAGCCCGATCGCCACCATCGACACGAACAGCATGATCGTGGTGACCGGGCGGCGGATGGACAACTCGGTGATGTTCATCCGTCAGCCCTGCGCGCCTTCGCCGGCGGCCACGCCCGGGTTCGGCACCACCACCGCGGCGATGCCGCGGCGCGCGCGCTGGCCGCGCCTGAGGTAGTGCTCGTCCGGCTTGCGGTCGAGCAGGTCGTAGACCACCGGGATCACCACCAGGGTCAGCAGGGTGGACACCAGCAGGCCGCCGATCACGGTGATCGCCATCGGCGAGCGCACCTCGGCGCCCTCGCCGAAGGCCAGGGCCAGCGGCAGGAAGCCGAACACCGCGCACAGGGTGGTCATCATGATCGGGCGCAGGCGCGAGCGCGCGCCCTCGACCAGCGCCTCGCGCTTGGCCATGCCGGCCTCGCGCAGCTGGTTGACCTTGTCGATCAGGATGATCGCGTTCTTGACCACCAGGCCGACCAGCAGGATCAGGCCGATGAACACCACCACCGATACCGGCGAACCGGTCAGCAGCAGCGCACCGACCGCGCCGACCATCGCCAGCGGGATGGTGAACAGGATCACGAACGGATGCAGCAGCGACTCGAACTGCGAGGCCATCACCAGGTACACCAGGAACACCGCCAGGCCGAACGCGAACAGCAGCGAGCGGATCGATTCGCCCAGTTCCTCGCCCTGGCCGCCGATGCGCATGTCCACGTCGGTGCCCAGCGGGTTGTCCGCGACCATCTGCTGCACCTCGGCGACCGCCGTTCCCAGGTCGATGTCGCGCAGGTTGGCCGAGACGATCGCCACCCGGCGCTGGTCGGTGCGGTGGATCTCGCTGGGGCCGGTGGCGGCCACGACCTCGGCCACCGAGCCCAGCTCGACCGAGGTCCCGCCGCCGGCCTTGACGATCAGGCGGCGGATGTCGTCCACCGAGGAGCGCTCCGACTCGCGCACCCGGACCAGCACGTCGATCTTGCGGTCGCGGAAGCTGTAGCGGGTCGCGACGTTGCCGCGCACCTTGTTCACCACCGCATCGGCGATCTGGCGGGTGGTCAGGCCCAGCGTCGCGGCACGGTCCTGGTCGAACACGATCTGGATCTCGGGGAAGCCCTGCTCCACGGTCGACTTCACGTCGGCGTAGTGGGGGTTGTCGCGCAGCATTCCGGCCAGGCGGTTGCCCGCGACCCGGATCGCCTCCAGGTCGTTGCCCTCGATCTCGACCTCCAGCGGCGGCGACAGCGCGAACAGCTCCGGGCGGGCGAAATCCACCTGCGCCGCCGGATGGTCCTGCATCGCCGCGCGCAGCTTCTCGGTCAGGCCGGACTCGCGCGAGGCATCGTCCATCACCACGGTCAGCTTGCCGATGTTCTCGCCGCTTTCGGTCGGGCTGGCGTCCAGCCGGGTACCGGTGCCGGAAACGCCGTACAGCAGGCGCACGCCCGGCTCGTCGGCGTGCAGGCGCTGCATGTCCCGGACCAGCGCGTCGGTCTGCGCCAGCGGCGTGCCCGGCGGCAGCTTGGCGGTCATCTCGAAGCGGTCCTGGGCCAACTGCGGGATCAGGTCCATGCCCAGCATCGGGATCGCGGCCAGGGTCAGCACGAACGCCAGTGCGGCGCCGCCGAGCACCGGCCACGGCCGCGCCAGCGCGCGCGGCAGCAGGCGCAGGTAGGCAGCCTCGCCACGGCCGTAGGGCGCCATGGCCAGGTCGCTGGCCTTGCGCATGACCGGGCCGACCACCGCTGCGACGCCGCGGAACGCGCGCGCCACGGCCCAGACCAGTCCATAGAAGCCGTAGCGGAACATCGCGCCGACCCCGCGCCCGGTGGCGGCCACCGGCTTCTGCCAGCGCCGCTCAGGACTCCAGCGCTCGCGCGGCGCCTCCTGCGGAAACTCCAGCGGCGTATGCCCCTTGAGCGAGCTGAGCATCGGGATCAGGGTCATCGCCACCACCAGCGACACCGCGATGGCGATGGACACGGTGAGCGCCTGGTCGCGGAACAGCTGTCCGGCGATGCCCTCGACGAACACCAGCGGCAGGAACACCGCGATCGTGGTCAGGGTCGAGGCGACCACCGCCATCGACACCTCGCGGGTGCCCTGGATCGTCGCGTCCAGCACACCCAGGCCGCGCTCGCGCGCCTTGGCGATGGATTCCAGGACCACGATCGAGTCGTCCACCACCAGGCCGGTGGCCAGGGCCAGGCCGCCCAGCGACATCACGTTCAGGCTCAGCCCGAGCTGGCCCATGAAGAAGAACGTGGCGATGATCGACACCGGCAGCGAGAGCGAGATGACGAAGGTGCTCCAGCCATCGCGCAGGAACAGGAAGATGACCAGGATCGACAGCAGGCCGCCGATCACCGCATCGAGCTTGACGTCGGCGATCGCGTGGCGGATGAACTTGGACTGGTCCTCGACCACGGTCATATCGATGTCGTCCGGCATCTTCGCCCGGATGTCCTTCAGCTTCGCCTCCAGCGCGTCGGCGGTGGCCACGGTATTGGCGTCGCCTTCCTTGTAGACGGCCAGCTCCACCGCCTCGCGGCCGCCGCTGCGGATCACCGCCTCGCGCTCCTTGTAGCCCTGGCGCACCTCGGCCACGTCCTTCAGCCGGATCGGCGCGGCGCCACCGGAACCGCCGCCGTCGCCGCGCAGGGCGGCGATCACGTTCGGGTCGCGGCTGCCGAGGATGGCGGACATCAGCTGCCGGTTCTCGCTCCCGGCCGAGGCCGAGCCGCCGGCGGTGGTCAGCAGCAGCTCGCGCATCTGCTCGACGTCGGCGAACTGGTTGACCGTGCGCACCAGGTAGCGTTGCGAACCTTCCTCCAGGCGCCCGCCGGAGAGGTTGACGTTCTCCTGCTTCAGGCGCTGGATCACGCTGTCCAGCGACAGGCCCAGCTGGGCCAGCTTGCGCTGGTCGATATCGACCTGGATCTCGTCCTCCAGGCCGCCGCCGACCTTGACCGCGGCCACGCCGGAGACCGGCTCGAGCTTGCGCTTGAGGTCCTCGTCGGCATAGCGGCGCAACTCCATCAAGCGCCGCACCGCGTCGCTCTCGTCGCCGTCCTCCTGCTTCGAGGACAGGGCCAGGCGCATGATCGGCTGGGTGGACGGATTGAAGCGCAGCAGCACCGGCGGTTTGGCGTCCAGCGGCAGCTGCAGGGTTTCCATCTTGTCGCGCACGTCCAGGCCGGCCTGCTGCATGTCCGTGCCCCAGGCGAATTCGAGGACCACGTCGCTCTGCCCGGTGCGCGAGACCGACTTGAGCTTGCGCAGGCCCTTGACCACGCCCAGCGCCTCCTCGGCCGGCTGCGAGATCAGGGTCTCCACTTCGGCCGGGGCGGCGCCTTCGTAGTCGGTGCGCACGGTGAGCGTGGGATAGCTCAGGTCCGGCAGCAGCTCGACCCGCAGGCTGGACAGCGAGATCAGCCCGAACAACACCAGGGTCACCGTGGCCATGGCGATGGTGACGCGGCGGCGGGTGGCGAACTCGATCAGGTCGAAGCGGCCGCCTGCCGCGGCGGGATCCGGCGCGGACATCACTGGGTCGCCGCTTGGGCGGCCGGAGCCGGAGCCGGCGTCGGTTCGGCCTGGCCCAGCACCTGCACCGCGCTGCCTTCGCGCAGCGCGGCCTTGCCGGCCACGACCACCGCGTCGCCGGCCTGCAGGCCTTCGCGTACCTCCACCCAGCCGGCGTCGTCGTAGCCGAGCTTGAGCGGGGTGCGTGCGGCCTTGCCGTCGCGGACCACGTACACGGCCGGCTCGCCGCCGTCCTCCAGCAGCGCCGCGCGCGGCACCACCAGCGCATCGGCGCGCTGGTCGTAGTTGATGCCCAGGCGGGTGAACATGCCGGGCTGCAGTTCACCCTCGCCGGAGAATGCGGCGACCACGCGGAAGGTGCCGGTGCCGGTGTCCACCACCGGCGCGACCCGATCCACCGTGCCGGCGAATTCGCGGCCCGGCAAGGCATCGGCCACCAGCTTGACCTGCTGGCCGGCGCGGAGCTTGGCGATCTCGCGTTCGGGCACGTTGAGCGTCGCCTCCAGCCGCTCGCTGTCGACGATGCGGAAGATCGGCGAGTTGATCTGCACGAAGTTGCCCGGCTTGATGTCGCGCGAGGCCACCACGCCGGAGATCGGTGCCACCACCGTGGTATAGGACAGCTCCAGCTTGGCCATCTGGTGCTGGGCGCGGGCGTTCTCCAGGTCGTAGCGCATCTGGTCGACCTCGCCGGCGCTGATCAGCTGCTGGGCGACCAGTTGCTGGGCGCGGCGATAGTTGTTCTCCAGCTTGCGCAACTGCGCCTCGGCCTGGGCTACGGCCAGGCGCGCGCGATCCGGGTCGAGGCGCACCAACGGTTGCCCGGCCTTGACCTGCTGGCCCTCCTCGGCCAGCACTTCCAGGGCCACCCCGGAGGTCTTGGCGACCACCTGCGACTCGGCCAGCGGCACCAGGGTGGCGGTCCCGGCATAGCTGGCGGCGATCGGCCGCTGGGTGGCCTTCACCACTTCCACCGGCACCGCGTCCGGCGCGGAGTCGCCCTTCTTGGCCTTGTCCGGGCCGGATGCGTCCTGCCCGCCCTTGCAGGCAGTCAGCGCGGAGACGAGGACGAAGGCAGCCACGGTGGCGCGCAATCCGGCGCGCAGGGACGTGGGACGGCGAAGGGCCATGAGGGGATCCATTGGTTCGAGGGTCCGGAGGTGTGATCAGGTGTTGTATGCGAGTAGATCACCAGAACGGCTAATCGCCATGCGCCGAAGGTCATGGTCCAGCCGGGTGACCGGTCGCTTCGACCCCTCCGGACCCGGCAGGTTCCGGTCCGGCTGAACCGCAGGCTATACTGAGTCTGTTCATGTGCGGCCTGCCGCACGGACTGTCCTCCGACCGACCCCGGACCCACGAATGATGCGCCCGCTGCCGCTAGCCGCCTGCCTTGCCCTGGTCTCCGCCCTGTCCCTGAACCTCTCCGCCCAGGAAGCCGCGCCGCCGGCCGAGCCTGCGGCGACCGCGCAGGCCATGCCGGCCCCGGCCGAGGCCACCGCCCCGGCTGCCGCTCCGGCGGCGGCCATCGGCAACGCCGAGTCCGGCCACCAGCTGACCTATACCTGCCAGGGCTGCCACGGCATCGACGGCTACAAGAATGCGTATCCGAGCTTCAAGGTGCCCATGATCGGCGGCCAGTCGTCCGAGTACCTGGCCCAGGCCCTGCACGAATACCGCGACGGCAAGCGCAAGCACCCGACCATGCAGGCCCAGGCGCAGAGCTTCTCCGACCAGGACATCGCCGACATCGCCGCCTTCCTGTCCACCCTCAAGTAAGCAGCCTTTCGCCATGACGACAGCCGTGACCGTTCAGCGTCTCGCCATCGCCCTTTTCGCCGCCCTCGCCCTGGCGGCCTGCTCCGGACAGGGGGGAGGCCACGACGCAGGGGAGGAAGGCAGCGCCCAGAAGAGCTCCTCGGCCGGGCTGCCCGACGGGCGCATCGCCGTCGGCGAGCAACTGGCCAACGCCAAGGGCAAGGCCACCGGACAGAGTTGCGTCGATTGCCACGGCCCGGAAGGCAATGCGCCGATCGATCCCACCTATCCGAAAATCGGCGGCCAGTACGCCGACTACATCGCCCATGCGCTGCAGCAGTATCGCAAGGGCGAACGCCAGCACGCGCTGATGACCCCGCAGGCCGCAGGCTTGGGCGATCAGGACATCGCCGACCTGGCGGCGTACTTCGGCTCGCGCCCCACCCAGCTGCGCAACCTCCAGGGCATACACTGACCGATCCGGCCGCAGCGCCGGTGGCTCGAACGGAGGCCCGCGCAAGCGGGCCTTCGCGTTTCCCGCGGCTGCGCGGGTTGTTGGCGCGACCGGCCGCCGGCTATCGTTGGAGCCGCACCGAACGGAGGTCCGCCATGCGCCTGCCCGCTCTCGCCATCGCCCTGCTGGCCGCGTTGGCCGCCTGCAAGCCGGTCCCTGCATCCGACGCCGCCACCCCGGACATGGCGGCGCACGGGATCGCCAGCGAACACGGCGAAGGCAAGCTGAGCGTGATCGCGCGCGGGCTGGCGCACCCGTGGGCGGTGGCGCCACTGCCCGATGGCGGCTTCCTGGTCAGCGAACGCGGCGGCACGCTGCGCCGGATCGCGGCCGACGGCAGCGTGTCGGCACCGCTGGCCGGCGTGCCCGCGGTGCATGCACGCGGCCAGGGAGGGCTGCTGGACGTGGCCCTGGCCCCGGACTTCGCCCACAGCCGGCGGATCTACCTCAGCTACGCCGAACCGGGCGGCAACGGCCTGTCCGGCACCGCGGCGGCCTGGGCCACCCTCGGCGACGCCGGCCTCACCGACGTGACCGTGTTCTACCGGCAGGAGCCCAAGGTCGATACCGAGCACCATTACGGTTCGCGCTTCGCCTTCGACGACCAGGGCCACGTGTTCATCAGCCAGGGCGAGCGCGGCCTGCGGCCGCTGGCGCAGGAACTGGACAAACTGCAGGGCAAGCTGGTCCGTCTCAACCTGGATGGCAGCGTGCCCGAGGACAACCCCTTCGTCGGCCAGGCCGGGGTGCGCCCGGAGATCTGGAGCTACGGCCATCGCAACTCGCAGGGACTGGCCTTCGATCCCCGCACCGGCAAGCTGTGGGAGAGCGAACACGGCCCGCGTGGCGGCGACGAACTGAACCTGCCGCGCCCGGGCCGCAACTACGGCTGGCCGGTGGTCACCCATGGCATCGACTATTCCGGCCAGCCGATCCCCGAGGCGATGGGCAAGGAAAAGCAAGGCATGGAGCCGCCGCATTTCGTGTTCGAGGTCTCACCCGGACTGTCGGGCATGGCCTTCTACACCGGGCGGCCCGGCCAGCCGTGGAACGACAGCCTGTTCCTGGGCGCGCTGGCGCAGCGCCAGTTGATCCGGCTGCAACTGCAGGGCGACCGGGTGGTGGCCGAGGAACGCCTGCTGCAGGACCTGGGCGAGCGCATTCGCGACGTGCGCCTCGGCCCGGACGGCAACCTGTACCTGGTCACCGACGAGGACGACGGCAAGCTGCTGAAGCTGGAGCCGCCCCGGGGTTGAACGGAGCCGCGGCATCGCGTTCCGCCGCGAGGCCGCGCGCCGGCCTGGGCTACAATACGCCGATCCCTTCCCCGCGCTGTCTCCCCCGATGTCATCCGCCTACGGCACCGAGACGGTGCTCGACGTACGCCACTGGACCGACGCGTACTTCAGCTTCACCACCACCCGCGACGACGGCTTCCGCTTCGACAACGGCCAGTTCGTGATGATCGGGTTGCCCACCGAAGGCGGCAAGCCGGTCCTGCGCGCCTATTCCATCGCCAGCGCCAACTGGGAAGAGCAGCTGGAGTTCTTCTCGATCAAGGTCCAGGACGGTCCGCTGACCTCGCGCCTGCAGCACATCCAGCCCGGCGACAGCATCCTGATCGGACGCAAGCCCACCGGCACCCTGCTGATCAGCGACCTGCACCCGGGCCGCAACCTGTACCTGCTGGGCACCGGCACCGGCCTGGCGCCATGGCTGTCGGTGGTCAAGGACCCGGAAACCTACGAGCGCTTCGAACGCGTGGTGCTGTGCCACGGCGTGCGCAACGTCGCCGACCTGGCCTATCGCGACTACTTCGAAAGGGAGCTGCCGCAGCACGAGCTCCTCGGCGAGACCATCCGCGGCAAGCTGCTGTACTACCCGGCGGTGAGCCGCGAGGACTTCCCCAACCGCGGCCGCCTCACCGAATTGATGGCCAGCGGGCAGATGATGCGCACCCTGGGCATCGAGCCGCTGGACCCGGACCGCGACCGCGCCATGATCTGCGGCAGCCCGCAGATGCTGGCCGATTTCCGCGCCCTGCTCGACGGCCGCGGCTTCGCCGCCGCACCGCGGATCGGCTCGCCCGGCCAGTACGTGTTCGAACGCGCCTTCGTCGAGAAGTGACCGTGGACCGCGCCATGCAGGCACCGGCCACGGCGGCCGCGGCCGGAACCCGGGCGGACCGCATGTCGCTGCACGGGTGGCTGCTGGCGGCCGTGCTCGGCCTGGCCTCGTCCATGGGCCACGCCCGGGCCTCGGACCTCGCGCCACCCGCGCCAGGTGACATGCCGCCGCAACTGCTCGGCAGGGACCACCAGGGCAAGGCCGTCGACCTGGCCGACTACCGCGGCAAGGTCGCGATCGTCACCTTCTGGGCGTCCTGGTGCGGTCCGTGCCGCAAGGAACTTCCGGTGCTGGCGCGGTTCCAGGAAGTGGTCGGGCGCGATGCGCTGGAAGTGATCGCGGTCAACTTCAAGGAGCCGCGCAGCGACTTCAATGCGGTGGTGCGTGCCAACCGCGGGCTGGACCTGACCTACGTCCACGACGCCAAGGGCGAAACCAGCGAGCGCTACGGGGTCCAGTCGCTGCCGCACATGTTCATCCTCGACCATGACGGCAAGGTGGCCTTCACCCATCGCGGCTATTCCGAGCAGTCGCTGCCCGACATCATCGCGGAGATCCTCTCGCTGCTGCCGGAAGACGTGAAGCATCGCCCGGCGACGGCCCCCTAGGGCGATCCGCGCAACGCCCGCTCGATGTCGCCGGTGAGCGACTCGGGGCGCTCGGTCGGCGCATAGCGGGCGATCACCCGCCCGTCGCGCCCGAGCAGGAACTTGGTGAAGTTCCACTTGATCGCGCCGGTGCCGAGGAAGCCCCGCTTCTCCTCCTTGAGCCAGCGCCACAGCGGGTGCGCGCCATCACCGTTGACCTCGACCTTGGCGAACATCGGGAAGCTCACCCCGAAATTCTGCGCGCAGAAGGCGCGGATCCCGGCCTCGTCGTCCGGTTCCTGGTGGCCGAACTGGTCGCAGGGGAAGCCGAGCACGGCGAAGCCACGGTCGCGGTAGTCGCGCCAGAGCTGCTCCAGCCCGGCGTATTGGGGAGTGAAGCCGCAGCGCGAGGCCACGTTGACCACCAGCAGCACCTGGCCGGCGAATTCGGCGAGGTTGCGCGGGTGGCCGTCGATGTCGATGGCGGAGAAATCGTGGAGGCTGGCCATGGGAATCCGGGGATGGAGGCTGGCTCCAGCATACGGCGCCGGGCCGCGACCGGGCAGCCTCTCCGGTCCGGGACGGGCGCCGCGGCGCCCCCTGCCCGCCCGGCGCGGCCACGGCCTCGGCCGCCCCGTGCCATTGGTCACGGGCCGCCACCGCCCCGGGTGCGGTAGATTGAAAGGATTGTCCCCGCAGGATCCGCAGCAGATGAAGAAGACCGGCCTCACCCTGGCGCTCGCCGCCGCCCTTGGACTTGGCATGACCGCCTGCAACCGCACCGAAAGCCCCGCCCCCGGCGCCAGCGCCGAGCAGCCCGCCGCGCCGTCCACCCAGGACAACCCGTTCTTCGTCCAGAGCGACCTGCCGCTGCAGTACCCGCACTTCGACCGGATCCGCGACGAGCATTTCGCCCCGGCGTTCGAAGCCGGCATGGCCGAGCAGCTGAAGGAAATCGAGGCGATCGCCAACAACCCCGAGGCCCCGACCTTCGACAATACCATCGTCGCCCTGGAGAACAGCGGCCAGGTGCTCGACCGCGCCACCACCGTGTTCTTCAACCTGGTCGGTACCGACACCAACGACGCGCGCAAGAAGCTGCAGGCGGACTTCTCGCCGCGCTTCGCCGCCCACCAGGACGCGATCGTGCTCGATCCTGCGCTGTTCGGGCGGATCCAGGCGCTGTACGACCGGCGCGACTCGCTGGGCCTGGATGCCGAGGGCCTGCGCCTGGTCGAGCGCTACCACGATGATTTCGTCCGTGCCGGCGCCCGGCTGTCCGATGCCGACAAGGCCAAACTCAAGGACATGAACGCGCAACTGGCCACGCTGGGCACCCAGTTCAACCAGAACGTGCTCAACGAGGTCAATGCCTCGGCGGTGGCGTTCGACAGCGCCGAGGCGCTGGCCGGGTCCAGCGAGGCCCAGGTCGCCGCCGCCGCGGAGGAAGCCAAGAAGCGCGGCCTGGAGGGCAAGTACGTGGTCGCCCTGCTCAACACCACCGGCCAGCCGCCATTGACCTACCTGACCAATCGCGAGTCGCGCCGGAAGATCTTCGAAGCCTCCGCCGCCCGCGGCAGCCGCGGCAACGAGTACGACAACACCGGCATCGTCTCCCAGGTGATGAAGCTGCGCGCCGAACGGGCCAAGCTGCTCGGCTTCCCGAACCACGCCGCCTATTCGCTGGCCGACGCGACCGCCAAGACCCCCGAGGCGGTCAACGCCATGCTCGGCAAGCTGGCCCCGGCCGCCGTGGCCAACGCCAAGCGCGAGGCCGCCGACCTGCAGGCGATGATCGACAAGGAACAGGCCGCCAAGGGCGAACCCGGCTTCCAGCTCGAGCCATGGGACTGGGCCTACTATGCCGAGAAGGTGCGCCAGGAGCGCTACGACTTCGACGAATCCCAGCTCAAGCCGTACTTCGAGATGAAGAACGTGCTGGAGAACGGCGTGTTCTTCGCTGCCAACCAGCTCTACGGGATCAGCTTCAAGGAACGCACCGACCTGCCCAAGTACCGCGAGGACACCTGGACCTACGACGTCTTCGACGCCGACGGCAAGCAGCTGGCGATCTTCATCTTCGACCCCTACGCGCGCGAGTCCAAGCGCGGCGGCGCGTGGATGAACTCCTACGTGTCGCAGTCCAAGTTGCGGGGTACCCAGCCGGTGGTGGCCAACCACCTGAACATCCCCAAGCCGACCGAAGGCCAGCCGACCCTGCTCACCTGGGACGAGGTCACCACCGCGTTCCACGAGTTCGGCCATGCGCTGCACGGCATGTTCTCGGACGTGACCTATCCGTACTTCAGCGGTACCAGCGTGCCGCGCGACTTCGTCGAGTTCCCGTCGCAGGTCAATGAGATGTGGGCCGACTGGCCGTCGATCCTGGCCAACTATGCCAAGCACCACCAGACCGGCGAGCCGATGCCGCAGGCGCTGCTGGACAAGGTCCTGGCCGCGGCCAAGTTCAACCAGGGCTTCGCCACCACCGAATACCTGGGCGCGGCCATGCTCGACCAGCGCTGGCACCAGATCGGCCCGGAGCAGGTGCCGGAAGCCGCCGGGGTGATGAAGTTCGAGCACGATGCGCTGGTGGCGGACGGCATCTACTTCGCGCCGGTGCCGCCGCGCTACCGCACGCCGTATTTCAGCCACATCATGGGCGGCTATGCGGCCGGCTACTACGCCTATATCTGGTCCGAGGTGCTCGATGCCAATACCCAGGAATGGATCCGCAACCATGGCGGCCTGAAGCGCGAGAACGGCGACCGCTTCCGCGCCACCCTGCTCTCGCGCGGCGGCAGCAAGGACGCGATGGAACTGTTCCGCGACTTCGCCGGGCACGATCCCAAGATCGAACCGTTGCTGGCCAAGCGCGGGCTGGACGCCGCGCCGAAGCACTGAGTGCCGGCATCAAGCCCCACCGCACTGCGCCACCTTCGGGTGGCGCAGTCGTTTTCGGCAACCGCTTTCCCGAGGGGGAACGCCGGCTTCGTTGCGGGGCCGCCGCTGCATGGGGAGGCTGCTCGCCGCGCGGTTGCGCTGTCCCTGCTCCGGGATCCGGGCGCGGCACATGCATGTGCCGCCCGGGCGGCACACCTGCACGGCGGCGATGCCCGACCGAAGCAGCCGCTTGTCGCTCAATCCGATCAACGCGGAGCGACGTAGCCGCCGGGTACGCCGCGCGGGGACAACACGATCTGCCACAGCTGGGCGCGGCGGCTGCGGAATGTCGCCATCGAGCCGGCCAGGTAGTAGCGCCACATCCTGCGGAAGCGCTCGTCGTAGCGGGGATCGAGCCATTCCCAGGCCGCTTCGATGTTCTCGCGCCAGGCCTGCAGAGTGCGATCGTAGTCGCTGCCGAAATTGTGCCAGTCCTCGATCACGAACACCCCTTCGCTGGCGGCGGCGATCTGCGCGGCCGATGGCAGCATCGAATTGGGGAAGATGTAGCGCGCGATCCATGGATCGGTACGGCGCACGGAGACGTTGGAACCGATGCTGTGCAGCAGGAACAGCCCGGCTTCCGGCAGGCAACGCCGCACCACCTCGAAATAGGCGCGGTAGTTGCGCACGCCCACGTGCTCGAACATGCCGATCGAGAACACCGCGTCGAACGGCTCGTCCAGATCGCGGTAGTCCTGCAGGCGGATCTCCACCGGCAACCCCGCGCACAGTTCCCGCGCGTAGCCGGCCTGCTCGGCCGAGATGGTCACCCCGACGCCGGAAACGCCATGGCGCTCGGCCGCATACTTGAGAGCCTCGCCCCAGCCGCAGCCGATGTCGAGCACGCGCATGCCCGGGCGCAGGCGCAGCTTGCGGCAGACCAGGTCGAGCTTGGCCTCCTGGGCGGCGTCCAGGCCGGCGGCGTCGCGCCAGTAGCCGCAGCTGTACACCAGGCGGCGACCGAGCATGGCCGCATACAGGTCGTTGCCCAGGTCGTAGTGGCGGCGCCCGACCTCGCCGCTGCGGCGACGCGACTGGCGGTTGGACAGGCGCGCCAGCAGCGCGTCGCCGATCTCGCCCGGAGCGTGCACGCGCCGGTCCAGCCGAGCCTGCAGCAGCCGCAGCAGGAAGCCGTCGAGGGAGCCGGCATCCCACCAGCCCTCCATGTACGCCTCGCCCAGGCCGAGCGAGCCCTGTCCCAGCAGCCGCGCGTACAGGCGCTCGTCGTGCACCTGCAGGTCCCAGTCGTTCCCGCCGTCGATGCGCACGCCGGCCTCGGCCAGCAAAGCCTCGATCCGTCGGCGCGGGCGGCCCGGGACCGGCATGGCGCGGCTAGCGCACGAACAATCCGCGGACATCGTCCGCCAGGTAGGGCCGCAGTACCGCGGCGGGAACCTCGACCGCCTGCACCCCGTCGGCATAGGGGCCGACCTGGTAGGGCGGGAACACGAACCGCAACCCGGCGATGCGCCCGTCCGCCGCGGCCACCGGCTCGAACTGGGCGAAATTTTCGGGCTTCGGTTCGGTGCCGTCGGCGATCATCCGCAGCGCATTCGACAGCAGCTGCCTGCGCTCCTCCGGTTCCAGGCCTTCGTCGGCGGCACGGGTATTGGCGGCGGTGCCGAGCTGCTCGCCGACGTAGGCGGCGATCGGCTCCCAGCCGGCCGGCGCAGCCAGCAGGGTGTCGGCCGTGAGCATGCGCTGCTGCCGAGGCAGCCACACGAAGCGCGCGACCAGCGGGATCCCGTGCGCGCCGCCGGTATAGAGGCTGCCGTCGGCGGCGATCGCCACGACCTCGTCGGTGCGCAGCGTCTGGCGGAAGCCCAGCGACAGCTCGTAGGGCGCTGACGGCGCGCCATCCAGCGAGTCCAGCGCCTGGCGCAGTTCGCCGCGGGCCGCCTCGGCATAGGCGTGCAGGGCCCGGGCCAGGCCCGGATCGGCTGCGGCACCGGCCGGGTAACTGATCCCGACCACGTAGCGCGGATCGTGCTCGATCACGTCGTCCAGCGACGGGACCGCCGCGGCATCGGCCGGCCCCGGGGAACCGGCAACGTCCGCGATCGGCTCCGGGAGCGGTTCGCCCGCTCCGCCGACCGCAGGCGCGGCCTCGCGCTGGCAGGCCGCCAGCAGGACCAGGACCAGACCGGCGAGCAACGGCCCGGTCACGGGATGGACGGGATAGGTGGGTTTCATGCCGCGTCTCCCTTGCATGCCGGCGTAGGGCCGGGCCGGCCCAGTTTAACGATCCTGCTCAATCGGCGGCGAGCAGGTCGGCGTACTGCGGATGGCGCCCGGCCCAGACCCTGGCATAGGAGCACTCCGGCACCACCCGCCAGCCCTCGGCCCGCGCCTGGTCGAAGGCCGCCTGGACCAGCCGCCCGGCCAGGCCGCGGCCGCCGATGGCCTCGGGTACGACGGTGTGCTCGATCACCATCCGGCCGGCGCGCAGGGCGTAGGTCAGCGCGGCCTCCTGGCCGTCCAGTCGCAGGCGGAAGCGCTGGCCGGTCGGATCGTGGTGGATGGCGGGCAGGTCGGTCATGGCAGGGTCTCCCGGGGATGGGCGAAGGATGCGGCAAAAGGCGACGCGGCGCGTCACATTCTGGCTGAAGCGCCCGCCAAGGTGCCGTGAGGACGCCCCCCGAGGCGCCGCAACGGCCCTCCGGGAAAGTTGGCACGGGCCCTGCATGGGTAGACGGCAAGACAGCCACGCATCCGCAGGGGACACGACGATGGACGGTTTCGAATTCAACGCTGCACACGATCTCGGCAACGACGCCTCCCTGCTGGAGGGCCTGTTCCAGTTGGTGGTCAGCGGCCACACCGATGGCTGGGAGTTCGAGCAACTCAACGCCGAGGTGTACCAGCGGCTGCAGGACGCCTACGCCGCGGCCCATTGATCCAGGGGGATGGACCGGGCGCGGGGGCGCCCCGTCCACGCGGCCCCGCCCACTGGGCGGGGCCGTTTTTTTTGCCCGCGGCTCAGCCGAAGCGCGGGTTGAGCAGCTGGTCGAGGAACACCTGCGCCAGGCGCGGTTCCATCGCCAGCATGAACATGATCCCGAACGCCGCGCCGGCCAGGTGCGCGCTGTGGTTGATGTGGTCCCCGCCCCGGCGATCCATCCAGATGCTGTAGCCGACGTAGAACACCGCGTACAGGATCGCCGGCGCAGGGATGAAGAACACGAAGATCAGCGACCACGGCGACAGCAGGATGAAGGCGAACAGCACCGCCGACACCGCCCCGGAGGCGCCCAGGCTGAAGTACCTGCGGTTGCCCTGGTTGCGCAGGTAGCTGGGCAGGATCGAAACCACCAACGCGGCCAGGTAGAACAGCGGATAGGTCAGCGCACTGCCGGTCAGCTGCACCATCATCCGCTCGATGTGCTGGCCGAAGAAGAACAGCGTGACCATGTTGAACAGCAGGTGCGGCAAGTCCGCGTGCAGGAAGCCGTAGCTGACCAGGCGCCAGTACTCCCGCCGCTCGGAGATCGCCGGTGGCCACAGGATCAGCCGATCGGCCAGGCGGCGGTCCTTGAACGCCAGCCACGACACCAGCGCGGTGACGGCGATCAGGGCCAGGGTGACGGGATATTGCATGGGATCCTCAGCCCGCGGCGCGGTAGTTGTCGACGGTCCGGTAGCCGCGGGCGTACAGGCCGAACGCCAGCGCGGCGACCAGCGCGAACACGGCGAAGAAGAACATCTGGAACGCGGTCACGCTCAGCCCGGTGCCGGCGATGCCGCCGGTGATCGACTCGTTGCGCACGGCCGCGTTGGCCAGCAGCACCCACAGGTTGCCGATGGTGGTGGTCAGGTTCCAGAAGCTCATGACCACGCCCTTCATCGCCTGTGGCGCCTGGCTGTAGGCGAACTCCAGGCCGGTGGCCGACACCAGCACCTCGCCGAAGGTCAGCAGCGCATAGGGCAGCACCTGCCAGACGATGGTCATCGGCTGGCCGCCATCCATCGCGACCTGGATCGCGCCGACCACGATCCAGGCCAGGCCGCTGAAGGCGATGCCGGCGGTCATCCGCCGCAGCGCGGTCGGTTCCCAGCCCATCCGGCGCAGCGCCGGGTACAGGACCAGGTTGTTGAACGGGATCAGGATCATCACCAGCGCCGGGTTGAGCGCCTGCATCTGCGAGGAGACGAACCAGTCGGGCTTGGTCATGGCGTTGCCCTGGATCACCCAGGTCGAGGCCTTCTGGTCGAACAGCGAGAAGAACGGCGTGGTCAGGGCGAAGATCACCAGCACCCGCAGCACGCTGCGCACGCCGTCGACCGCCGGGTCGGGATGCACGCCGCGCGCGCGCTCCAACTGCATCCAGGCGCCACCGCCGACGCCGGCCAGCAGCGCCACCAGCGCCAGGCAGAAGGCGATGACGAACCCCAGCGACGGCACCAGCGCGAACGACCCCAGTGCCAGCGCCACCCCGGCCGCCGCGACCCACAGCCCGGCCCGCCCCTGCCCCGGCGCCTGCGCCAGCAGCGCGGTGCGCACCACGTTGGCGAACGAATGCGGGTCGCGGACCCGCGCCGGCGGCACCATCACATAGCGCTTGCGCCCGAGCCAGAACACGAAGGTGGCCACGAACATCAGCAGGCCGGGGATGCCGAACGCCACCGAGGCGCCGAAATTCTTCAGGAACAACGGCATCAGCAGCGAGGCGAACAGCGAACCGAAGTTGATGATCCAGTAGAAGGCGTCGAACACGATTCGCGCCAAGCTCTTGTTCGACTGGTCGAACTGGTCGCCCATGAACGAAGCCACCAACGGCTTGATCCCGCCCGCGCCCAGCGCGATCAGGGCCAGGCCGGTGAAGAAGCCCATGCGGTCGTGCTCGAACAGCGCCAGGCAGGCGTGGCCGGCGCAGTAGACCAGGGAGAACCAGAGAATGGTGTGGTACTTGCCGAAGAAGCGGTCGGCCAGCCAGCCACCCAGCAGCGGGAAGAAGTACACACCGATCATGAAGGTGTGCATCAGATCCTTGGCCGCCAGGTCCCGTTCCTGCCCGGCCGCGATGTGCTGCAGCAGGGTCGAGGTGATCAGGAACTGGACCAGGATGTTGCGCATCCCGTAGAAACTGAAGCGCTCGCAGGCCTCGTTGCCGATGATGAAGGGGATCTGGCGCGGCATGCGCCCGCGGTCTGCGGCAGTGGTGATCATCCGGAGGTCGGGCTGCGAAAGGAAACCGAGGGTACCCGATCCGGCGCTCGGACCGGAACCGCGGGCGGGCCCGGCCCGCCACGGCGGCGGCGGCGCGGTGCTGGCATCATGGGCCCGATTCCCACGAGACACTCCCCATGCCGCATCGCCCTGCCCTGGCCGTCCTGCTGCTTGCGGCCACCCTTGCGCCCACGGTCGCCTGGTGCCGGCCCGCCGACATCGACGACGGCGACGCAGGCACCGCCCCGCTGTCCACCGAGTCCGAACGCTCCGGGTTCCAGCGCACCGGCCGCTACGAGGAAGTCGGCCGCCTGGCCGCCGCGTTCCAGGCGCGCTATCCGGACCGGGTCGCGGTGCGCAGCTTCGGCACCACCCCCGAGGGCCGGCCCATGCAACTGCTGGTGGTCACCGCCACCGGCGCCTTCGACCCGGCCGAGGCCAGGCGCCGCGGCTTGCCAGTGGTGCTGGTCCAGGGCGGCATCCACGCCGGCGAGATCGACGGCAAGGACGCCGGCTTCCTGGCCCTGCGCCAGGTCCTGGAAGGCCAGGCCGCACCGGGCGCGCTGGACAAGCTGGTGTGGCTGTTCGTGCCGGTGTTCAACGTCGACGGCCACGAACGCTTCGGGCGCTGGAACCGCCCCAATCAGCGCGGCCCCGAGGAAATGGGTTGGCGTACCACCGCGCAGAACTTCAACCTCAACCGCGACTACGTGAAGGCCGATTCGGCGGAAATGCGGGCAATGCTGCGCCTGGTGCGGGAATGGGACCCGCTGGCGACGGTCGACCTGCACGCCACCGACGGCGCCCAGTTCGAGCACGACATCTCGATCCAGGTCGAGCCGCTGCATGCCGGCGACCCGGCCCTGCGCGAGGTCGGCCGCGCCTGGCGCGATGCGACCCTCGCCGACCTGGCCGCGCAGGGCTCGCTGCCGTTGGCGTTCTACCCCTCGTTCGTCGCCAGCGACGACCCCGCCTCGGGATTCGAGGACGGCGTGCCGCCACCGCGCTTCTCGCACGGCTACTTCCTGCTGCGCAATCGCCTGGGCATGCTGGTGGAGACGCATTCGTGGAAGCCGTATCCCGAGCGCGTGCGGACCACCCGCAACACCGTGGTCTCGGTGCTGGAGCAGATTGCCGCGCACGGTGCGCAGTGGCGACGTACCGCCGAGCAGGCCGACGCCCGCGCCGCGCGCCTGGGCGGACAGGTGGAGGCGCTGGCATGGAAGGCCACCGAGCACGCGCGCACCGTCGATTTCCGCGGTTACGCCTACACCCGCACGCCCTCGGAGGTATCCGGCGCGCTGATGACCCGCTATGACGAAACCACCCCGCAGCTGTGGCACCTGCCGCTGCGCGACCAGGTCGTGTCCGCGCTCGATGCCACGGCGCCGCACGCCGGCTACCTGGTGCCACCGGCCTGGGCCGCGTTCGTGCAACCGGCATTGGAAAGCCACGGCGTCGCATTCCGGCGCCTGGATGCGGCCTGGCCGGCAGCGCCGGTGCAGGCGTTCCGGGTCGAGACGCCGCAGTTCGCCGCCCAGTCCGTGGAGGGGCGCCAGCGCTTGTCCGCGCAGGGCGCCTGGCAGGCCGAAACCCGCGACGTCGGCACCGGCGCGCTGTTCGTGCCCATCGGCCAGCCGTTGGCGCGGCTGGTGCTGGCCCTGCTCGAACCGCAGGCACCCGACTCGATCGCCGCCTGGGGCGGACTCAACGTCGCCTTCGAGCGCAAGGAATACATGGAGGACTACGTCGCCGAGGACGTGGCCCGCGGGATGCTCGCCGCCGACCCGGCGCTGCGCGCCGAGTTCCAGCACCGGCTGGATTCGGACCCGGCGTTCGCGGCCGACCCGGCCGCGCGCCTGGATTTCTTCTACCGCCGCCACTCGGCCTGGGACGAGCGCTACGGCCTCTACCCCGTGCTGCGCCTGGATCAAGCACCGCCCGTTCGCTGAGGCCGCCATGAACCGACTGCCCCACCTGCATCGACTCGCCGTCCGCCTGCTGCTGATCGCCTGCCTGCTGCCGGCAACGGCCCTGGCCGGCAGCAAGCCCGCCGCCGAAGGGAACGGCGAGGCGGCGGCCAAACCCGAATTCACCCTGGTGACTCTCAACCTGTACCACGACCGCGACGACTGGCCACGCCGGCGGGTCCAGATCGTGGACGAGTTGCGGCGCCTGCGCCCGGACGCGATCGCCCTGCAGGAAGTGCTGCAGCACGAGAAGCTGCAGAACCAGGCGGCCTGGCTGGCGAACGAGCTGGGTTACGACTGGCATTTCGTCACCACCGATCCGCCGAGCCAGGCCCGCCGCTACGGCAATGCGCTGCTGACCCGGCATCCGGTGACCGAGCGGGGCGAGACCCTGCTGCATCCGCTGGAGGACCACCGCACCGCGGGCCGGGTGCAGGTGCAGTTCGAGGGCCGGCCGCTCAACCTCTACTTCACCCACCTGTACTGGGCTCCCGACGGTGGCCCGACCCGCGCCGAACAGTTGGCCGACCTGCTGGCCTACGTCGAGGCCACCTCAGGCGACGCGCCCGCGCTGATCGCCGGCGACTTCAATGCCGAGGCCGATGCCCCGGAACTGGGTGCGCTGCACGAGGCCTGGCTGGACGCCTGGGGCACACTGCATCCGGACGCCGATCCGGCGACCTCGACCACCCTCAATCCGGCTTACTTCGACCGCTACCAACAGGTGGACCACGTATTCCTGCAACGCGGGCGGATGCAACCGCTGGAAGCACGACTGCTGTTCGCCGAGCCCGATGCGCAGGGCACCTGGGCTTCCGACCACCGCGGCATGCTGGTGCGCCTGCGTCTGCCGGACCCGCCGGCCGCGGACCCGGGCCCGGCCTCCGGCCACGGCGCCGGTCACGCTCCCGGCCGGTAAGGCCAGGGCGACGACTCAGGCCGCGGCGCGCAGCGCGGCGATCCGCTCGGTCAGCGGCGGATGGCTCAGGAACAGCTTGCGCAGGCCCTGGCCGATGCCGCCGGCGATGCCGAACGCCTCCACCTGCGCCGGCAGCGTGCTCTGGCCATGGTTGAGCGATAGCCGCTCCAGCGCGGCGATCATCTTTTCCCGCCCGGCCAGGCGCGCACCGCCGGCGTCGGCGCGGAATTCGCGCCGGCGCGAGAACCACATCGCGATCATGGTCGCGAACAGGCCGAACACCACGTCCAGCACCATCACCGAAAGGAAGTAGAACGGTCCGGGCCGGTTGCTGTTGCGGTTGCCCGACAGGGCGTTGTCGATCATCCCGCCGACCACCCGCGACAACACCAGCACGAAGGTATTGAGCACGCCTTGCAGCAGCGCCATGGTCACCATGTCGCCGTTGGCCACGTGCGCGACCTCGTGGCCGAGCACGGCCTCGGCCTCGTCGGCCTGCATGTTGCGCAGCAGGCCGGTGGACACGGCCACCAGTGCCTTGTTGCGATTGGCGCCGGTGGCGAAGGCATTGATCTCCGGCGCGTCGTAGACCGCCACCTCCGGCATGCCGATGCCGGCGGCCTGGGCCTGGCGTTGCACCGTGGACAGCAGCCAGCGCTCGGTATCGTTGCGCGGCTCGGCGATGACCTGGGCGCGGGTGGCGCGCTTGGCCGCGCCCTTGGACATCAGCAGCGACACGATCGAGCCGCCGAAGCCGAACAGCGCGGCGATCACCAGCAATCCGCCCATCTGCCCGGGGTGGACGCCGAGGAGCGACATGATGATGCCGGCCAGGACCAGCACGGCGAGGTTGGTGGCCAGGAACAGGGCGATGCGGCTGAACACGGGCGGATCTCCGGCAAAAGGACGTGGCCGTCGCCCGCGCCGGGGCACGCACGACACACCCGGATTCTATGGGCGCGGCCCCGCTTGAAATCAAGCCGCCGCCGCCGCGACCATGCCGCATGTCCGCTTCCGCTCCCGCCCCCGTCGCCTATCGCGGGCGCTTCGCCCCCTCGCCCACCGGCCCGCTGCACTTCGGCTCGCTGCTGGCCGCATTCGGCAGCTGGCTGCTGGCGCGCCACGCCGGCGGCGAATGGCTGGTACGGATCGAGGACCTGGATCCGCCGCGCGAGGTACCCGGTGCAGCCGAACGGCAACTGGCCGCCCTGGCCGGGTTCGGCCTGGTTTCCGACCGGGCGCCAGTGCGCCAGAGCGAGCGCCACGCCCTGTACCAGGCGGCGCTGGATCGCCTGCTGGATGCCGGCGCCGCCTTCCCCTGCCCATGCAGCCGCAGCGAGTTGGCGGCGCAGGCCGGGATCCACCGCCGTTGCGTGGCGACGATCCTGCGCGCCCGTCCCGGATACCGGCTGCGCGTGCCCGACGCCGCCACGGTCGCTTTCGAGGACGGCCTGCAGGGCCGGATCGAGCAGGACGTCGCCCGGGACGTCGGCGATTTCGTCCTGCGGCGCGCCGACGGCTACTGGGCCTACCAGATGGCGGTGGTGGTGGACGATGCCGTGCAGGGCATCACCGACGTGGTCCGCGGCGCCGACCTGCTCGATTCCACCCCGCGCCAGATCCTGCTGCAGCGCGCATTGGGCTTGCCCACCCCACGCTATCTGCACCTGCCCCTGGTGCTCGATGCCGACGGGCGCAAGCTGTCCAAGTCCAGCGCGGCGCTGCCGGTGGATCCGGCCGATCCATTGCCGGCGCTGCGCCGTTGCTGGTCGCTGCTGGGCCAGGCACCCGCGGTGTCGAAGGGAGCGGCGACGATCGGAGATTTGCTGCATCGCACCGTAAACCACTTCGATCCGGCGCTGATGCCGGCGCGCTTGAACTTTCATCCCCACCCCACTACAACGGGAGAAGTAACGCTTTCACACGCTGTCCCGGGAGGGGATGCACCATGAACAAGCGCGTCGCACTGGTCACCGGCGGCACCGGCGGCATCGGCACCGCCATCTGCAAGAAACTGGCCGACATGGGCCACAGGGTCGCCACCAACTATCGCAACGAGGAGAAGGCCAAGGCCTGGCAGGAGAAAATGAAGGCCGACGGCTACGACATCACCCTGGTCAAGGGCGACGTCGGCACGCCGGAGGACGCCGCAGCGATGGTCAGGCAGGTCGAAGAGAAGCTCGGCCCGGTCGAGATCCTGATCAACAACGCCGGCATCACCCGCGACGGCACCTTCCACAAGATGGGCGCCGAGCAGTGGCACGACGTGATCAACACCAACCTCAACTCGGTCTACAACGTCACCCGCCCGGTGATCGACGGCATGCGCGAGCGCAAGTGGGGCCGGATCATCCAGATCAGCTCGATCAACGGTCTCAAGGGCCAGTACGGCCAGGCCAACTACGCCGCGGCCAAGGCCGGCATGCACGGCTTCACCATTTCCCTGGCGCGTGAGAACGCCAAGCTCGGCATCACCGTGAACACGGTCTCGCCCGGCTACGTGGCCACCGACATGGTGATGGCGGTACCGGAAGAAGTGCGGGCCAAGATCGCCGCCGACATCCCCACCGGCCGCCTCGGCAAGCCGGAGGAGATCGCCTACGCGGTCGGCTTCCTGGTCGACGACCAGGCCGCCTGGATCACCGGCTCCAACCTGGACATCAACGGCGGCCACCACATGGGCTGGTAGGGCCGCGGCCGGCACCCGCGGCAGCGGCCAGTTGCATGCGCTGCTGCGGTGCGCCATGCTGGGTGCATACGTATTCCCACGAGCGCCCGATGGCCGCCACCCGCATCATCAAGAAGTACCCGAACCGCCGTCTCTACGACACCGAGATCTCCAGCTACATCACCATCGAGGACGTGCGCCAGCTGATTCTGGACGGCGAATCGTTCGAAGTCCGCGACGCCAAGAGCGGCGAGGACCTGACCCGCTCGGTGCTGCTGCAGATCATTGCCGAGCAGGAGCAGGACGGCGAGCCGATGCTCTCCACCCAGTTGCTGAGCCAGATCATCCGCTTCTACGGCGATTCGCTGCAGGGCTTCATGGGCAACTACCTGGAGCGCAGCATGCAGCTGTTCCTGGAGCAGCAGCAGGGCTTCCGCCAGCAGATGGGCAACCTGCTCGGGCAGACGCCGTGGACGGCGATGAACCAGCTGACCGAGCGCAATCTCGAGATGTGGCAGGAGTTCCAGCGCGGCCTCGCCGGCGGCATGGGCCAGCCGGCCGCGCCGAAGGCACCCGAGCAACGCGGCACCGGCACCGGCGGCAAGCCGCGCCGCTGAGGTTCTGCGCGGGGAGACATGGCGGCGGCGCCCCGGCGCGATGCCTGCCGCCGCTCATGCCGCCCGGCTCGGGCCTGCGGCCGAAGCCTCCTCCTTCACTTCCCGTCGGCAGGCATCGCGCCGGGTCGCTTCGAAGCGGTCGGCCCGCGTTCGTACAGCGCACGGATTATTCGCGGCAGAACTTCTGCCGGTATTCCATCGCCTTGGGCATCAACGACTGCAACGTCTGGATGCGGGTGCCGGGATTCGGGTGCGTGGAGGCGAACTCCGGCGGCGCCTGGCCACCCGAGGCTTCGCTCATCCGTTCCCACAGGCCGATGGCCTGGTTGGGGTCGTAGCAGGCCGCCGCGGCCAGCATCAGCCCGATCTCGTCGGCCTGGGTCTCGTGCGTGCGCGCGTACGGCAGCAGGTAGCCGTAGCCCATCGCCGCCTGGATCATCTGCTGTTGCTGCTGGTCGAACCCGCCGGCGGCGCCGGCCATCTGCCCGATCTGCGCCAGCTTCTGCTGGCTCATGCGCTGGGCGCCATGGCGCAGCAGCGCATGGGCGATCTCGTGGCCCATCACCACCGCCATCGCATCCTGGGTCTGCGCCACCGGGATCAGGCCGGTATACACCGCCATCTTGCCGCCCGGCAGGCAGAAGGCGTTGGCCTGCTCGGACGGAATGACGTTCACGTCCCACTCGAACTCGCGCCAGTGGTCCGGCGCCGGCAGGCCGTGGCTGGCGGCCACCTCGGCGGTGACCTCGGGGACCTTGGCGATCAGGCGGCGGGCGATCTCCTCGATCTGCTGCGACGTCCGGTCGGACTTCGGCAACGGCTGCTCCTGCGACAGGATCTCCTGGTAGGCCTGCAGGCCCAGCGCCCGCTCCTGCTCCGGCCCGATGGAACTGTCGATCAGCACCGTTTCGCCGGTATACGGATCCACACTGCGGTTGGACAGGTAGTAGCAGCCGCCATAGGCCACGAAGCCGAGCAGGATCAGCCAGCGCAGGCTGCCGATGTTGAAGCCGCGCCGGCGCTGCGGTTGCCCGTATTGCTGGCGCCCTTCCTGCTGTCCGAACGGATCCTGTCGCATCGCCCTGTTCTCCTTCAGATGCCCCGCACCAGGCGGAAGCCAATGCGCGCGCTGGTCATGTCCGAATCCATCGACGCGCGCCACGCCGAACGGGTCTGCGCCGGCGAGCCCGCCCACACCCCGCCGCGCACCACGCGCTGGCGGCAACCGGGATTGAACCACGCCGCGCCGTCGGCCGGGGCGCGCCGGTAGCTGGCATGCCAGCAGTCGGCGACCCATTCGCCGACGTTGCCGGCCAGGTCGTGCAGGAGCCAGGCATTGGCCTGGAAACGGCCGGCCGGCGCCGGGCCCCAGTAGCCGTCGCCGAAGCCGGCAAAGGCGTTGTTCCAGGTCCGCCCGCTGGGCGAGACGTCCTCGCTGCCGGCGAAATTGCCCGACCCTGCCGGCGGAATGTCGGCGTCGCCCCACGGGTAGCGGCCGGCCCCGCCGGCGCGCAGCGCATACTCGAACTCCGCTTCGCTGGGCAGCCGGTAGTGACGCCCGGTCTGCTCCGACAGCCAGGCCGCATAGGCCTCGGCGTCGCGCACGCTCACGTGCAGCACCGGGTCATTCGGCGCCGCCGGCCGGCCGTCGTAGCCCGAACGCCAGTCCACCCCGCTGCGGCGGACGAAGTTGCCGCTGCGTTCGTCGTAGACGATGGAATTGCCGCGCCGGCTCGCACGCGGGCGCGCGCCGGACTGGGCCACGAAACGGCCGAACTCCGCCACCGTCACCTCGGTCAGGGACATGGCGAAGCCACGGTCGAAGCGTACGTAGTGCGCCGGCTCCTCCGCCTCGGCGGCACCCGGCTCGTTGTCCAGGGCACCCATGTGGAAGGCGCCGTGCGGCACCACCACCATCTGCGGCCCGCGATCGCCGTCGGCCAGGGCGTCGGTGAACACCTGGCCGGGGCGGAACACGCCGTAGTGGGTGGCCAGGTCGATGCGCTCGCGCAATTGTCCGGCGACCGCGTCGCCGGGGCGCGCAATCAGCAGGATGTCGGCCAGCCGTACCCGCGCATCGCGCAACCCTGCGCCGCCATCGGCCAGGTCGCGCAGGGCCGCGTCGCGCAACGCGGCGATGCGGGCGTTGCGCAGGGATTCCACCCGCTGCTCCGCCTCGGCCACCGCACCGGCAGCGTCGTCGCGCACGGCCTGGGCATGGCCCAGCCATGCCACGGCCATGTCGAAATCGAATGTCTGCCCGGCGTCCAGGGCGCGGCGCAACGCGGCGCTTTCCACCGCCGCCCGGCCCTGCAGCGCGCGCGGATCGTCCGGGCGCAACGCCAGCGCCTCGCGGAACCAGGTCAGCGCACCGTCGCCCTCCTCGCCCAGTCGTCCGGCGCGCAAGTCCTCCTCGCCGGAACGGTTGAGTGCATCCAGGCGCCGCGCCGCCTCCACTTCGCGCTGCAAGGCCAGCACCGCGTCGTCGTCCGGCGCCAGCACCCGCGCCACCGCCGCCAGGCGCTCGGCGCGGAGCAGTGCGGCCTGGTCCTCGCCGGCGGCGGCCAGCGCAGCCCGGGCCTGCAGCCGCACGCCGTCCTGTGCCCGCTGCAGGCCACGCCGGGCCGCGCGGTCTCCGGGATCGGCCTGGAGCAGCGCCAGATAGATGGGTATGGCCGCCTCGGCGTCCTCGAACAGGTGTCCGTCCTCCTGCGCCCGCGCCGCACGCTCGCGCCAGCGGCGGCGGTCCGGATCCGCTCCCAGGTCCACGGCCGGCGGTGTCCACACCCCCAGCACGGCCTGGCTCTCGTCGCCGCTGACGGTCACGCTGGGGCCGCCACGCCGGGCTGCCGCGCCGGCCATGCCCGGACCGGACCCGTCAGCCGGCGCCTGCTGGCCGCGCCCGCAGGCACCGGCCAGCAGGATCGCCGTCCACAGCAATGCCCGACCGCCCCTGCGCACGAGTCCCGCCTCCATCACCGTCCCGGACGGTTTGACGTTAGGCTATCCCAGCCCGCAGGGGCAACCGCAACGTCACCACGGAACCCACGTGTCAGAACCCCTCTGGATCGACCGACCCGGCGACCTGCTGGACCGGCTGCAGCATGCCCCGTCCCGGATCGGCCTGGACACCGAATTCATCCGCGAACGCACCTACTGGCCGCGCCTGGCCTTGGTGCAGATGGCTGTGGGCGACGAAATCCTGCTGATCGACCCGCTCGTGCCGGGGATGACCCAGGCCCTGGCCGCCTGGCTGGAGGCGCCGGGCGTGCTCAAGATCATGCACAGCGCCAGCGAGGACCTGATCGTCCTGCGCTGCGCCTGCGGCACCCTGCCGCGGCCGATGTACGACACCCAGCCGGCCGCCGCGCTGGCCGGGATCGGCGCGGGCATGGGCTACCAGAAGCTGGTCGAACAGGTCTGCGGCACGACCCTGGCGAAGGGCGAGACCCGCTCGGACTGGATGCGCCGCCCGCTCAGCCCGGCCCAGCTCGACTACGCCGCCGACGACGTGCGCCACCTGGACGCACTGTACCGGGCGTCCGCCGGCAAGCTGCACGAACTGGGCCGCGAAGCCTGGCTGGTCGAGGACATCGAGCGCATGCTCGCCACCGCGGCGCGCGACGAGGGCGAAACCTGGCCGCACCTGGCGCTGCGCTCGGCCCAGTTTCTGGACGGCCCCGGCCAGCACCGCCTGCTGCGCCTGCTGCGCTGGCGCGAACGCCACGCCCGCGAACACGACCTGCCGCGCAGCTGGGTGCTGGACAACGAACTGGCGGTGGCGCTGGCGCGCGACCCGCCGGTCGATGCCGCTGCCCTGCAGCGCCAGCTGGACGCCACACCGAAGTCGCCACGGCGCCTGGCCGCAGCGATCTGGCAGGCGCTGGCGACGCCCCTGCCCGGCGAGGACGGCATGCCGATGGCCGCCGGCGATCCGGACCGCAACGCCCTGCGCCGCCTGCAGGACGCGGTGGCCCGGCGCGGCGGCGAACTGGCCCTGCCCGATGGCGTGCTGGCCTCGCGCCGGCACCTGGAAGCCCTGCTGGAGAGCGGCCAATGGCCGCCCGCGCTGCAGGGCTGGCGCCGCGCCGAACTGGAACCTGCGCTTTCGCCCCTGTTGGCGCCCGCGCCCGCGGCAGGCTAGAATTCTCCTCCCGCACGGGTCCACGGATCCGCGCCACGGGGCCATAGCTCAGCTGGGAGAGCGCGTCGTTCGCAATGACGAGGTCGGGAGTTCGATCCTCCCTGGCTCCACCAACAAAAAAGGCTCGCAAATCAACGGTTTGCGGGCCTTTTCCTTTCTGGGACATGGTCTGACAAGGTGGGTTTTGATGGCCAAAAACCCCCCTGCTATGTCCCAGGAGTGTCCCAACTTTTTCGACATGCCAGCGCCTATCATTCGGGCACATGCGCAGAACCGCCCGCCCGCAAGAGGTTGCTTCCTGGCTTGATGAGGCTTGGTTCAATGCCTTGGCCAGGGTGCTGGCCAACCCACCCAGCCCCTTCGACACTGATGGCGCGCTGGCCCCGCTGTTTCGTATGGCGACCCGCATACGCCCCGGCGGGTCGTTGTCGGCGGACTTGGACGCAATCGCTGCCGGACTTGCTGCGCTGGGAGCGATTGAAGGGCTGCCAATGCCGGGCCGCGTAGTGCTTCGGGAGAGGCTACCCGAACCCCGCCAGGGGAACCGACGCAGGCGCGCCCTTCCCCTCCCTTCCAACATCGTGCTGCGACGCTTTGGCCGATCAATATGGTTCTGGGGAGAAGTCATAGGCTGTCAGTCCGTCAACTAGCCGAAGACAACGCCGGATCATCGTCATCGAGGCGCGTGGCGCGGTGGACGGTGCCGCGCACTGGAACGAGCGCGGGAGCGCCGGACGCACCTCATGGGCTTGGTCAACATCGACACCCGCGCGATTCCGGATGCGTCGCCGAAGGATGGCGAACTCTGATTTTCAAGGATGCACGCCCGCCAGGGCGCTACCTGTCGATTCCATAACCGGCTTCACATCGGCCTTGCCGATTGAGGCTGGAAGCATTGGTAAAATCGGCGTTGCGGTGGGCCAGGAAGGCCAGCCGGCAGCGATAGGTTTCACCCACATATTTCGAGTGGCACGCGCCGCAGCCAATCATCGGCTGGACGAGGCGAAAAGGTAGCGAAGGGGCACATCCAAGCCCTGCCGTTCCAGGAGATGGCCAGTTCTCCGGGTTGTGTTTCATCCCCGGAATAACTGTGTTTCTAACCCATCTCAACTACTGGAACCTGCCATGTCTAAATCGAAATCCAGCAAGTCGCACAAGGTGCGCAATGACTTCTACCGGCTGTTTGCTTGCGCTTGTGTTGCGGTCAATACAGGCGACTTGAAGCCGCTTCGGAAATGCCTCGCCTCGGGGATCAACCCTGACAGTCCCGAACGAGACAACTTCGGTCGTACGCTTTTGTTCAGGCACGAACTGCCGTCCTCGGTTGCCAAGGTTCTGCTTGACGCCAAAGCCAACGCCAGGGCGTGGGACGCAAATGGATTTACCCCGCTCCACAACGCCAATATCGAAGTTGCGCGTCTCCTGCTGGCGCGCGGAGCAGATATCGAAGCCAGGGAGCACCAGTTTCTCGGGACGCCCTTACTGACGCAGGCAGCAATGGGGCGTGCCGATATGGTCGAGTTCCTGCTTGATCATGGTGCCAATGTGGACGCCCAGACGAACCAAGGGGGCACAGCACTCTCAACCGCCCAAACTGCGGGCCACACAGACGTCTGCGATGTAATCATTGCTCACGTGGCAGCCAAGCGACAGCGTGCGCTTGACGTTGTTGCCGCGACCGCGCAGCCCGGTTATGTGCGTGCGCCGACGGAAAGCAGTCAGGCGCAGCGTCGGATGTAGCGCGCATGGCTTGGCACTCGGTGCGGGCCTGCTGCGTTGATAGCGCCCTCCCCGGCAACTCCATCCACCCGGTTGTGGGCCAGGAGACGCCGCGCTGCGTCCGGCGCAAGCGTTCGCTGCTCCACGGTGTTGCGCCCCTGCGGGTGCGCCGTGCGCTGATCGCGCGGCGTCGGGGTGGCCCACGGCGGCATGGTGCTGCCGGGGAGAACACCAATGCGTCAACGCGAAGCACAAGACACCCGCGCCGACTACCAGGCCGATGACACCACCATCCTCGCGCAGGCCGAAGCCATCCTGCGCCGCCGGCTGGAACGGCTGGGCAACATCTCCGACCCGACCCAGGCCAGCGACTTCCTCCGCATGCGGCTGGGCGGATTGGAGCACGAGCAGTTCCATGTCCTGTTCCTGGACACGCGCCACCGGGTCATCGCCATCGAGGCGCTGGCCCGAGGCACCGTGGACGGTGCCGAAGTCCATCCCCGGGAGGTCGTCAAGGCGGCCCTGACGCACAACGCTGCTGCCGTGATCCTGGCCCACAACCACCCGAGCGGGAACCCGGAGCCGTCCGCCGCCGACCGCGCCATCACCGCCCGCTTGAAGCAGTCGCTGGCGCTGGTGGATATCCGGGTGCTGGACCACATCGTGGTCGGCGAGACCTGTACCAGCCTTGCCGCACGGGGATGGGTCTGACCCATCCCCTGCGCCTGTGCGGGCTGTCGCAGCCTCTGCGATGGCCCCCTGCCAGTCTCCGCCTAAGGCGGGAGCAGCGGGCGGCAAAGGGGCCTTGCCGGCGGGAACATCATCAGACAGAATGTCCGGTAAAGTTCCCAGCGAGGCAGGCATGTCCAAGAATGACGCTCTGGCGTTGCTGCGACTGGCCCGGCAAAGAAGGATCACCCAGCAAACGCTGGCCAGCCTCCTGTCCACGACCGCCAAGACCATTTCCCGCTGGGAGCGTGGTGAGACACGCTGCCCTCAGATGATCGTCCCGGCGCTACAAGAGATTCTGCGCATGAACCAGACTGGTCAGCCCAGCACCAATGACTTCACTTTCATCGATTTGTTCGCCGGGATCGGCGGCATTCGCATGGGCTTCGAGCGTGCCGGTGGCACCTGTGTGTACACCAGTGAATGGAATGAGTGGTCAAAAAAGACCTACCAGCACAACTTCGGTGAGGGGCACCTTTTCGATGGGGACATCACCAAGGTGGAAGCAAAGGACATTCCAGACCACGATGTCCTGCTCGCAGGCTTTCCGTGCCAGCCGTTCTCCATCGCGGGTGTTAGCAAGAAGAATGCGCTTGGTCGTGCGCACGGCTTCGAGTGTACGACACAGGGCACGCTGTTCTTCGACATCGAGCGCATTATTCGAGAGAAGCGCCCGAAGGCATTTCTGCTCGAAAACGTGAAGAACCTGAAAAGCCACGACAAGGGAAACACCTTCCGCGTCATCATGGATACGCTGGAAAACAAGCTTGGATACAAGGTCTTTGCGCGTGTGATCGACGCCCAGCACTTCGTTCCGCAGCACCGGGAGCGCATTCTCATCGTCGGCTTTCGTGAGGAAACGGATTTCACCTGGGATGATCTGCGTCTGCCAGAACAGGGTCCAGACATCAGTTCCATTCTTCACCCGGAAGATGGAACTGAGCAGGCAGAAGGCCATTACACCACCGGGCCACAGGCCAAGGTTTCGCCGAAATACACTCTCACCGCCAGGCTGTGGCAGTACCTCCAAGATTACGCGGCCAAACACCAGGCGGCAGGCAACGGCTTCGGCTTCGGACTGGTAAAGCCCGGCGTGGATCACCACACCCGCACTTTGTCCGCCCGCTATTACAAGGACGGAAGCGAAATCCTGATCCATCGCGGCAAGGGCAAGCGTCCACGCCGGCTAACGCCGCGCGAATGCGCGAGGTTGATGGGCTTCCCTGATGACTTCCAGATCGTTGTGAGCGATACCCAGGCGTACCGTCAGTTCGGCAACAGTGTATGTATGCCAATGATGGAGGCAGTTGCGAAGATCATGGCGCCGCGCATTGCCTACCTAAAAGCCAAGGATGAAGGTGGCGCAGTTCAGCACCCGCTGATGGCAAACGCTGCCTGATCTCATGGCGGACATTGTGCCGCCTGATGTACGCAGCCGGATGATGTCCGGCATACGGGGCAAGAACACCCGGCCAGAATGGATCGTGCGCCGCACCTTACATGCGCGCGGCTTTCGCTACCGGCTACATGTCCGGGAGCTGCCGGGACACCCCGATATCGTGTTGCCGAAGCACCGTGCCGTGATCTTCGTTCACGGCTGCTTCTGGCATGGCCACGATTGCCCGTTGTTCCGCTGGCCGAAAACCCGGCCCGAGTTCTGGCAAACCAAGATCGACCGGAACCGCGCCAACGACAGCAGGCACCAGATGGCATTGCAAGCTGCTGGGTGGCGTGTTGCAATCGTATGGGAGTGTGCGCTGCGCCAGCGGTTGGACGTAGGCGCGTTGCTGGCGGAGTGGATCGCCTCCGGAGAAGCCTTGTGCGAAATCAGGGGATGAAATGAAACGCGGCTATCTGTCCGAATACTTCGAGGGAGTAGCGATCAAGCGGCTGGCGGCTGTGGAGATCGATCCGGCGCGCTCGCACCAGCATGAGTTCAATACGACTGCTGCCATGCTGAACTTCCTGGGACGACCCACGGAGAAGCAGCGGTTTCCTGCGCGGTTCCTCTACCTCAACGATGACAATGACGAGCCGATCATGGAGGACGCCACGCTCACGCTGTACGACGCGCGGGCGGCACATCCAACGCGGACAGAGTACCGCTTCTATTTTCCTGATACGCAAGTGTCGCAGATGGCGAGCGAAGGCGATCTGCTGCTGATCGCCAAGCGCCGAAGTGCTGCTGACGATACCGACGACCCCGGCTTGCTGGTTATCGTTGCCGAGAACGGGTCCAGTGTGGCAAACCAGATCGCATGGCTGTTCGGGTTCGCGGGCGACGAGTTGTTCCCGAAGTTCTCTGTCCGCTCTGAACTCGAAACCGAGCAGGATCGCGTTGGCTTTGCCTCGTCCGTCATCCTTGAAAGCATTGGTGTTGAGGTGGAGGAGCGGGCGGAAACGTATCTTGATGAAATGCTGGCGCGTTTCAATGGGCGGTTCCCGCGAACTTATGATTTTTCGAAGTACGCACGCAGTACGCTCAGCGGCCTGGATGTGCGTGATGATCCGGATGGCGTTCTGCTGACCTGGATGGAGCGCGAGGAAATCCTGTTTCGCACGCTGGAACGCCATCTGATCGCCGAGCGCTTACAGGCTGGCTTTACAGGCGATCAGGCCACTGAGGAGTTCATACGGTTTTCGTTGTCCGTACAGAACAGGCGCAAGAGCCGTGTTGGTCTGGCGCTCGAAAATCACATGGAGGAAGTGTTCACCATGCTGGGTATTCGCTACAAGCGCACAGCCATCACCGAGAACAAGAGCAAGCCTGACTTCCTGTTTCCTGGCCAGAACGAGTACCACAACGACGCATTTCCGACCGCCCTACTGTCAATGCTCGCCGTCAAGAGTACGTGTAAGGATCGCTGGCGACAGGTACTGGCCGAGGCCGACCGCATAGACGACAAGCACCTGCTGACACTGGAAACGGCGATCAGCGTGAACCAGACTTCCGAAATGAAGTCAAAGCGTCTCCAGTTGGTTGTTCCGCGCGGACTTCACAGCACCTACAACGCAGACCAGCAGGCATGGCTGTTCGACGTTGAGGCGTTTTCCCGGCTGGTGCTTGAGCGGCAGCCGCACTGACCACACAGCGATAGCACTAGCGTTTGTCAGAGCTTCGGGAGAGTGTTCTCGACCGAGGAATGACCTTGGCGGCTTGCTGCCCCTTCTATGGCCTTTTCTAGCAGTTTCATCCTGCGGTGAAGTTCATTCTTCTCCGCTTCCCATGCCTTTCTTTCTTCCGCATGTTTCTCCCGCTCTGCGACGAGGCAACCCGCGCCCTTATAGAACCCATCCAGAAACTTCTCGCCAGCTTCATACAGTTTCGGTGCGCTGTATTCACCCAGCAGCTTCATGCTTCTGCCGCGACTGGCGGGATCTCCCGGATAGAACGAATGGACGCCGCTCTCTTTCCAGTAGTAAACGCTCGTACCCAGCGCCCTGCCGATGTTCGCGGCCATATTTTCCATCTCTGCCTTCGTGGTCATGTGCTGCTCTCCCTTGAATCTGGTGGTTGGTTAGGGTGCGGCTCGATTGGCGCAGGAAGTGGCTCCTGGATGGCACAAGCCTTGAAGAAATCCCTCGGCACGAACGAGGAGTTCGGCGGGCGAACTTGCCTTGATCAGCATGTTTGCGCCGAACTTGCCAAGGCAGAGCATGGACGATGTGGCGTGGTGAAGGTGATGGACCTGCGTCGGCACCCCCCGCTTCTCGGTGATGGCTACGGAAATGCGTTGGGCGAGTTCATCTAACTGCTGGTATGTAGTGGTTTCCATTGTTGTCTCCTTCGTGGTTTGTTTCGTCTATTTTCTGGCCGGATGTACGCGCCATCAAGAAAATAAAATATGTTTTTTCTCTGACTCACGCGCTCGTGGATACGATGTATCCGCCTCATGGGTAAGGTGGCTTCCAGTTCGGGGCCATGCCTTCCTTGGCCAGGGCCGCAATACCGGCAACGACCGCCGCAGGATGTTTCCGCGCCACGGTATCCAGTCCCTGCCGGGTAATCAGTTGCGGGTTGAAGTACTGCCCTTCTGGCAGTTCGATGATGATCCCGGCGTCCACCAGTTTCGTCATCGACTTCGAGATGGCCGGCTGCTTGACGCCGAGCATGGCAGCGAGACCCTTCTGGTTCACGGACACCAGGTTCCCGTGCTTCGCCAGGTCCAGCAGCGTCAGCAGCAGCGCGATGGCAGTCGGCGACAGCTTCCTGGCGCGGATGATGGCGGACAACGAGCCGGTGAAACAGAGCGCGAATGGGTTGATCGGATCTATCTTCTGCCGCTTCTTCGATACGTGGACGTGGACTTCACCTTCGATGTCGTCGCGCTCCTGGACGGTATGGATGGCGCTGGTTATTTGTTCTGTTAGAGCGGAGTCGAGGGGCATGTCAGGGCGTGGCGATGGAGGTAGATCACTGGTAAGGGATATTCCAGTGATGTCCAGAGGAATGGCCCGATTGATGTAGAGGTAAGAACAAAGAGGGAGAGACGGAAACAGCGAGGCGTCCCGCAACCCATTGAAGTGCGTGGGATATTTGTTTCTTCGCAAGCGGCACATTATTCCTGCGGAGAAATAAGTCATGCCATATCGCGCGACGACCGCGAGGCGATTGCTCGCGCATACATCGTCTCCATGCTTCTACGACACACCCCTTGCGGTGCGCGCGTTGTCGGTTATCTCTGGATACTCCCGCCACGAGGTATCCAATGACTGACGAAACCAAAACCACCCAGGCACTGCTGCGCGCACTTCTTCGCGAGATGGAAAAATCGCTGACCCAGCCGAAACCAGCGCTGGAGGGTGAAGTATTCATCCCGCCGCCTGGATACCGTACGCGCGTGAACGTGAAAGAGTTCGAGAGAGGCCAGGCGGAAGGAGAGTCGTGGTGGAAGGATGGCGGCGACGAGGACGCATTCATCGGCTTGCGTCCCAGACCGAAGGCAGCGCCAAAACCTCGCGCCAAGCGCCGGCTGCGCTGACTACCAGCGAGGGCGCGGCACCCGTCGCGGCGCGGGTGCCGCCTTCGGCGTCTGGACAGGAGTACGCGCAGCCAGGTGCGCCGCAATCCTCGCGAACCGTTCCGCCGCCGTGGGCGGCAGCGTCTTCGACTGCCGCACTGGGCGCGACGCGTCGGCGGCTTTGACGGCTACCGCACCGCGTGCGCTGCGGCCATTGCCATATCCCTGTTGCGTTCGATCATTCGCATGGCCCAGCCATGCGGCGACGCCAGCGCGGCCTTGCGTGGCTTTCGCGTCGCTCGCGCGTGCGTGCCGGTACGCATAGGGCGACAGCCCCGGCTGGACTTCGCGCATGGCACGGCGCACGGCGACAATATCCGCCGCTGTGGCCGACAAGTCGCCTCCGGCCTCTGCGACATGTTCGCGCAGCAGTGCCACGGCCAGCGCAGACTGCCCGCGTCGGGTGGTGTCCACTTCCAGGACCCGGAACGGCTGGCCGCGTTTCGCGTCCACCTTCGCGCCGGCCACGGCCAGACGCAGGCCGGTGTCGGTGGCGTCCAGGACGACACCGCGCACCAGTTCCGCAGGGCGAATGCCGAACAGGGCGAAAACGCAGGCGAGCAGTTCCACGCGGGCGCAGCGCCCAGGCTGGCGGGCCAGCGCGACCAGCAACTGGTCCGGCGTGGGCGCGTGTCGCCCCGCCTTGCGCTTGCTCCGATTGGCCGGGCGTTGCCCGGCAGCGCGCAGCGCCGCCGCCTTGTCCGCCCAGGTCGGACGGTCAGCGTCGAGATATAGGGCGCGGAACACGACGGCCCGCTCGAACGCCTGCCGGGTGAACTCGCGCATGGCTTCCGGTTCCTTGGCCTTGCGTGCCGCCTCGGCCAAGGAACGCAGCCGCGCGATTTCCTGCGCCTCCACCCAGCGGCAAGCAGACCGCAGGCGGTCGAAGTGCGCGCGCGTGCTGGCCGCCTCCTGGGGCGTCTTGCCTGCCGTCCACAGACGCGCGTGGTCGCGCCTGTAAGCCGCACGGCTGGCTTCGCCAGGTGCGGCCCCGCTGGTGGCGGCTTCGTCCAGGACGGCGCGCACCACACGATCCATCGCCACCCCGGCAGGCTGGCGCAGGCGCTGCCCTTCCGCCTGCGCGAGACGGTGGGCCTCGGTCAGCCGGTCAGCGTATCGCGTGCGCAGGCCCACCGGCAGCCCCTCGCCGGGATCGGCGGGCGCTGGGTCGATCGCTGGTGGGCTGTCGTGCTTCATCCGTCCCCATGCCGATCAAGAGCAGGCCCAGGCTCCCGCCCGTGCCCCTGCGGCCATCGCTGCCGCGCTGGCCGTCGCCCGGTCGCTCCTCGCTTTCCCCGTCGCCGCTGGACGCGGCAACGGGGCCGGGCGGCCTCTCTACACCCTGCCGCTGACGCGCCAGGACTTCGAGAGGGCACATTGTCGGACAGTGCCGACAATGTGCTGCCTGCTCTCAATGTGCGATGACTTGGCGGAAACGCAAGACCGAAACCGCGCCGCTCAATCCTCGTCGTCTGCTTCCGCAGCCGCCAAGGCGCTAAGCAGTTTCCGCCGCAGCCGTGGGTCTTGCTTCAATGCTGCCGCCAGGTCATTGACTTCAAGCGGCTTCGGCTTGGCGTCCTTCTGCTTCTTCTTCATTTCCAAGGCCATGATTTCCGCGCCAACTTCATCCGGCCTTGCGTGGTAGTACCTCAACGCCGTGCGCGTGTCTTTGTGGCCGGTGATCGCCATCATCTTCGGGAGTTCCAGACCCAGATTGACCAACTCACTGGCGCGCGTATGTCGCAGGTCGTGGAGGGTCGGGATTTCGCCCTTTTCGTTTGGCGGAAGTCCAACCCGCACACGCGCACGATCCCACGCCTGCCATGCCGTACCACCTGACAACGGCCTATCGGCGTCGGCAGGGCTGGGAAACACCCAGCCGCTGGCGGGTGGCGCTGTCGGGTCAGCCAGGGTCATGGCCATCGCTGCCACTGCCTCCGGGAGGAGAGGTATGGGCCGCTGGTTGGACTCGCCGGGCTTAGTCGTCTTGGTGTTTCGCAAACGCGCCACCACGCTTCCTGTTCCCCAGCCGGTTATATCTTCCCAGCGAAGATTTTCCGACTCGCCACGCCGCACGGCAGTCCAGCGACAGAAGGCGATAAATGCGCGGGTGCTGTTATGTGCGTCCTTCAACCCCTCCCAGACCTGCTCCCACTCCCCTGGCGTAATCGGTCGCTCGCGCCGTTGGCCAGGGGATGGCTTGTGCTCCAACGCCTTGACTGGATCGGGGACAGCGTCGAAACCCCACGACGAGCGTGCGCGCTTGTAGACGGCAGAGATCACCGCCAGCCAGCGCAGTTTTGTTGAGTCGGTGGCCGGCCCGCCGGTCTGGTTTCTGGCTTGCTCCACCAGGCTATCAGGTCGCCCGTAAAAGTCGGCCGGTTTCAGGTCGAGCACACGGCGCGCAAAGAACGCGCGGAAAAAAGCCTGCTGGGACACCACCTGATCGCGGCGTGCTTTCGAGAGAAACTTAGCCTTGTCCACTACATCAATGCCGAGCCATCGCTCGATCTGGTTGCGTTCGGTTTCCCAGCCCTTGCGATACTTCACATTGCGGGAATGCGCAGGGATTTTCGCCATCTCCGCCGCTGTCGCCTTCTGCCCCGGCAATGGGATCAGCCCCTTTTCATGCGGTTCGATCACTTCCAGACGATAGCGTTCAAGCCAATGCCGTAGCAGTTGAGCCTCATCTGTCTGGCTGATGGGCTTGCCATGCTTCAACATGTTGGCGCGCTCTGCGGCTACCCATGCCTTTGCCCGTTCCAGGGCCGCCAAGCGATCCGTTGGACTTGCCGGGTCGAAATACTCCGCCCGGTTATCCAGTTCCAGCGTTATGCCGGTATCCGGGTCGTTGAACCTGACCCGGACTTGCCAATACGCCCCCCGCTTCCCCTTCCGCTCGTATATGCCGGGGTGGTCGGTGCGCTTGCCTCTGGTGCGGTCTTTCCTGGGGCGTGCCATGCCGTTCTCCTGGACGGGGCGGGGTTTTCGGCCCAAAAACCCCGCGCTATGTCCCGGATTGTGTCCCAAGTTTCAACCGCATATCAAATATCCCTATTTTTACTGCGTATCGCGCGATTACCTGTCATCCTTCGCAATGACGAGGTCGGGAGTTCGATCCTCCCTGGCTCCACCACTACCGAAGCCCGCAAGTCTCACGACTTGCGGGCTTCTTCATTTCTCGGAATCGGTTTTTCAAACTCACACTCTTGTCCTGCACCGCTGCGCGCGTGCCTCTACCCTCTGGAACGAAGCCCCGCTCGCTGCGGACCGCCTGCAAACCCGCCCGCCCAGGCGCCGTCACCGGCTTGACGAGACGGCGTCCGATTCGTCAGCGTTCGGCGTGCTTTCTCGAAACGTGTAAGAGCGTTGCCCGTCGTCGAGCACCAGCGTCCTGACGGAGTTTTCGAGCGACGGCGTGAACCTCATCCCTGCCACGCTCGGCGAGATGGTCTCCAATACCGGGCTCCTCTCCTGGGTGGCCGCTACCTCGGTGCTCCAGCCGCCAAAATCGAACCAGGTTCGGCCGCCCTCCGTTCTGACCTCGATACGCCCGAGCGTCGGATGGCTGTAGGCCGCAGCCAACGACGCAAGCAGCATGGGTGCGATGGGGGTCTGGAGGAGGTTCCTGCGCTCTTCCCGCGCGGCTTTCATGAGGCCGGGAAGCTCGCGCAGGCGTTCTTGCGCGCCGTAGTCGGTATCGAAGAGCAATTCCATGAAGCGATCCGACAGGACGGATCTGAGCTGCGCCCCTGCATCCGCATTGGCGAGAAGCACATACCCCGTACCCAGCTCCGGAAGCCAGAACACCTCCGCCTGGTAGCCCGCCATGCTGCCACCATGCATCGCCTGCAGAACGCCAAGGCGGCGATCCGTCTTCAGGCCCATCCCGTACCACTGGTCTACGCCCCCGCGCGCCACCTGGCCTTTGAGGCGCTCATGCAGCGCGTTCTGGCCGATGTACTTTCTTCCATCCGGCAACGTTCCGGAGGCCAACTCCATCCGAAGGTAGCGGACCATGTCATTGACATTGCTCCAAGCGCCGCCATCCGGCCGCATGGGAATCGACATCCGGTTGAAGTCCATCGGCACGGACTCGGTTACGCCAAGAAAATTCACCCCATGAGGTGCGGCGAAGTTCCCCGATAGCGCCGTGTCGAAATCGAATGTCGTCGCCGCCATGCCAAGCGGATCCAGTACCAGCTCTTGCATGGCGAGATCGTAGGCCCTGTCCAACGGAAGCTCGGGATGCGCAACATGCCCCCCCAAGTACCCCCCCGCGGTCGCCATCAGATTGGAGTACTGGTAGAGCTCGCCTGGTTTCGCGGTCGGTTCAATCCTGGCCAGGACATCAAGAACCTGCATCGGCCCCATCTCGTCGCCGGAGAAGATCGATTCCATATCCTGAGCAGGTATGCCCGTGCATGCACAGAGCAGATGACGGACATCAATTTTCTGGCGCAACCGCGAGTCCGCCACGCGAAACTGCGGTAGCGCCTGCACCACGGGCGTGTCCCAGCCCAGTCGTCCTTCGTCCACGAGCTTCGCCAGCAGCAGGGAAGTCAGCGGCTTGGTTACCGAGGCGGTAAGGAATAGGGTTGAGGCATCGACGACTCTCGGATCGCCTTTCCTGCGGACGCCGAACCCCCCCGCGAATCTGACCTCTCCATCCTGTACGACGCCGAGCGCCAGGCCCGGAATATCGAGGGCAACACGCGCGTTCTCGACGAACCGCAGCAGTTCCGCGGTCCTGGCCCCATCGAAATCCCGCGGCTCCCTCCCGGCCAGCGTTTCCGGGTTGAAGTCCGACGGACGGACGCTGGAGAGGAAGCGCGTGAACTGGGCCTCGCGGCGGTCCATGACGTCCGGCGGGGCATCGATGATGACCGCTACGTTCACGGCGCCTTTCTGCAGGACTTGCGCGCGCAGAATGCGATCGCCTCCCTTGTCGCTTTGGTAGTTGTAGCCGCGCACCATCGTCCAGCCGTTGCGGGCAGGGCGTTCCTTCTCCGATCGAAGCACTGGCATGGATGACGGAGAGTACTGTTTCCATGCGTTTCGCAACGCCTGGTCCGGCGAGTCTGCGCCGCTGTCGGAAATCGCCATCGAGGCGTCGATTCCCTGCGCCCTCATGAGGAACAAGCCGCCGCGTTCTTCCTTCTTCTCCCATCCCGCGGGCGTGATGAATGCCACGCCCGAGCTGGTCGTATGCCACGTATCCTGTTTCAGGAAGGCATTCTGGGACGGCGGCCTTGCATGAGCGTCGCCGCTCAATAGCTGAAGGCAAAGAAATGCCAGGGCGACCCCTGGCCACCATTCGAACCGCTTCATTCGCGACCCCTGACCTGCTGAGTGGATGTCGATTGACTCGGCCGTGCCACCACGATCTTCGCTTGCACTCGATCCGGCGTACGGCCGCATTCTTTGCTTGGTCCTGCTTTGGATCCCGCCGACTCTCAGAGACGTGTACCTGCCTGCTCGGGCGAACACCGGTGCGCCCGTCTTTCGCCGCTATAAACTATTTAATTAGTTTCGATGAGGTTAGCGCGCCCCGAAGAGCCAGTCAACTAGTAATTTAGTTTTGACGATTGTGGGGACTGGCGCCCTTCGTTTGACCTCCGCCCTCGAAAACCGAGGACTCGACCCTTCGCCACCAGCAGTAACAACGAAAGAACTAGTTGACAGTTGCGCAGGGTGCGTGCTCCGATACGGGCGCTGCTCCGACCACAGGAATGCCATGGCCAGGCCCGTTTCTCCCACGCTCACAAGGTCCGAGCAGGAGATCCTTGAAGTGCTCTGGGACAAGGGCGAGGCGTCGGTGCGCGACGTGGCCGATGCACTGGCAAAACAGCGGCCTGTCGCCTACACCACCGTCCTGACCATGTTCGGCATCCTGGCCAAGAAAGGATTCGTCGTTCACCGCCTGGAGGGGCGCGCCTTCATCTATCGCGCAAAGATCACGCGCGAGCAGGCCCGCAAACAGGCCCTGGACCACCTTCTCCAGCAGTTCTTCGAGGGCTCTCCGAATCTTCTGGCGCAACACCTGCTCGGTGAGGAAGGCGTCAGTCGCAATGAGCTGAGGGCGCTGCGGGACAAGGTCAACAAGGCCAAGCTCGCCAAGGCCGGGAGGGGAAAGTGAACCAGATCGAGGTCGCGCTCAAGTTTGCCGCCCTGCACGTGCTCGTGAGTTTTGCCCTGTTCACCGTCGCGTTGCTGCTGATGCACCTGCGTCCGCTCAGTGCCGAAAGGCGGTCCTGGCTGCTTCTGGCCACCTTCGTTCTTGCATTGCTGCTGCCCTTCGCATCGTTCCTCCCGAGCTGGCTGGACGTCGCGCGCGTTCATTCCGCCGCCGCTCCGACCCCCATCGTGCTGCTGCCGGAAGAGGGAGCCCGCGTGGATGAAGCGGTGTACGACGCCGGTCACCAGCCGGACATGATCTACATGGAGATTCCGCGCTCTTACGGGACGCTTCTGGTACTGGCATGGATGCTCGGCACGCTGTGGCAATGGATGCGTCTGATCGAGAGTGCGCGCCAGGCGCGCCGTTTGCGTCGATCAGTGCAACGGAATTCCGTGCTGGAAGCTTCACTGGCGCACGTGCTTCCGCGCCACATCCCCATCCTGGCAACCGTCGCCGATGGACCGATGGTCGTTGGACTGCTCCGTCCCCACATCCTGATTCCGCAGGCGCTGATCGACCGACTACCACGGGAGGCGCTGGAAGACATCGTAGGGCACGAGGTCGCGCACATCCGTCGCGGGGACCTGTGGTGGTGCACGATGCTGCGTGCTGCGGCAGCGGTGTTCTGGTGGAATCCCTTCCTGCACGCGATGACCGCACGCCTGGAACTGGCACGAGAGATGGCGTGCGATGCACGGGCTGCGCTGAACAGCGCAGCAGATGCCGGATATGCCGACTCGCTACTGACCAGCGCCGAGATCCTGTCCCAACTGGATGATCGACGCGACTGGCTTGCGGTCGGCATGTTCGGTCGGCGCAGCGCCCTCACGCAGCGCATCGACGGACTGCTGGCCGAGGCATCGAGTCCGGAACCCCCCAAGCGCAGGGCGGCGATGGCGTTCTGCGCGTTGCTCCTGACCGCATGTGCGGGCCTGGCCATCGCGGCCGTCCCCCGCATCGAGTTGCCGGACCGGGGTGTTGCGGAGCCCGATGCCCGGGTAGTCGCGTTGCTGGCGGCCGCGCGCGCCGGGGAAAGCCTTCAGGTGCGCCAACTGGTCCAGAGCGGTGCGGATATCGATGCGCGCGTGCTCAACGAAGGCACGCCTCTGATCCAGGCCGTGCGCTCGCGCAACCTGGATACCGTCGACATGCTTCTGGCGCTCGGCGCCGATCCCGACAGGGCATCTCTCGGCGAGGGGAATCCCTTGATCGTTGCGTCCCGATTGGGGCTTCAGCCGGCGGTTGAGCGTCTCGTCGAGGCCGGCGCGGACGTGAATCGCATGGTGACGTACGACGAAACACCCTTGATCAATGCCGCACGTGCCGGGCATCTTCCTACGGTGCGCTACCTCGTGCAGCACGGCGCCAATGTCAATCTTGGCGTGGAAGCCGACGGCTGGCTGGGGCGATGGCGGACGCCGCTCAACCAGGCTCAAGACCCCGCCGTACGGGCTTACCTGATCCAGCAGGGCGCGACCGCCGCGCGGCGGTGACGGAGGCTGGGCGCCTTCTGGGTCCAGCCTGGAATCGATGCATTCCTGAAACAGGACGCCTCAGCGTCCTGCAGCGGCATATGACGGCCGTCGAAGCGATGCATGCGCCACCCCACAGCCCGCAAGTCCCGCAACGTGTGGGCTTTTTCGTTGTACCCGAATCAGTAAATCAGATAGGGCCGGCGCAGCTCCTCGAAATGCCGCAACCCGGGTTGCCAGCGAGCTTCGATCGCTTCCAGCGGCTCGCCAGCGAGGATCGCCTGGCGGATCCAGCCGTTGCCGGCCAGCAGGTCGAAGAACGGCCGCCCCTGGTTTTGCGCATCGCCTTCCAGGAACCGGAATCGCTCCGGATACAGGTCGTGGATCGCCTTGACCAGGGCCAGGCCGGTGCGCACCGGCAGGAACGCGTCGCGGTCGATGACGTGGAGCTGCACGCCGCCGCACAGCTCGCCGGCATGCTTGGAGAAGGTGGGCGTGAACCGCACCGGCCGGAAACGTACGCCGGGCAGTTCCAGTGCGTTCATCCGCGCAGCCAGCGCGTCGGCATCCACGAACGGCGCGCCGACGGTTTCGAACGGGCGGGTGGTGCCCCGACCCTCGGAAACATTGGTGCCCTCGAACAGTGCCGTGCCCGGATAGACCAGGGCGGTATCGGGCGTGGGCATGTTCGGCGAAGGCATCACCCAGGCCAGCGCCTGCCCCGGTTCGGCCCGCGCACGGGTCCAGCCACGCATCGGCACCACGTGCAACTCCGCGCCGATGGCGAACTCCTCGTTGAACAGTCGCGCCAGTTCGCCCAGGGTCATGCCATGGCGGACCGGAATCGGGAACAAGCCGACGAAAGAGGCGTATTCCGGCTCCAGCACCGGGCCTTCCACCTGCGTCCCGCCGACCGGATTGGGCCGGTCCGGCACCACCACCGGGATGCCCGCCCTGCGCGCGGCGCGGAGCACGCCGGCCAGGGTGTAGGGATAGGTGTAGAAGCGCGTGCCGACGTCCTGGATGTCGAACACCAGCACCTCGATGCCTTCCAGCATCGCCGGGGTGGGCTCGCGGTGTTCGCCATAGAGGCTGTGCACCGGCAGTCCGGTGGCGCGGTCGCGCGAGGAGCCGACGTGCTCGCCGGCCTGCGCATCGCCGCGGACGCCGTGCTCCGGCCCGAACAGGGCCACCAGCTCCACCTGCGGGTGCCGCGCGAGCAGGTCGACGGCGCTGTGCAGTCCGCGGTCCACGCCGGTGGGATTGGTGACCAGGCCGACGCGCTTGCCGCGTACCAGGTCGATCCGCTCGTCCAGCAGTATCTCGATACCCGGCACCGGCGCCACCGATGGCCCATCGCAATCGCAATCGGATGCGATGGAGCGCGCCACCGGCAACAACGCCAGCACGAATACCAGCAGGATACGGTTCGCCGGTACCGGCATGCGCTTGCACAGGGAAACGGCCATGCCGACAGGCCTCTGCTATGGTTGCGCCGGGTTATAGCACGGGCCCGGATCCGCCCGGGTCCGTGTCGCGCCGAATGGAGCAGGTGGATGGGATCGCAGACCGGCCGCAGGACTTCGCGCATCGTCAGCCGGTGGCTGCCGCTGTTGCTGGCCACCTTCGCCGCTCCGGCCCTGGCCTCCGGACCGGAACCCCTGCCGCTGATCCCGATGCCGGCGAAGGTGGACATCGCGGACGGGCAACATCGCCTCTCCGCCGACACGCCGCTGCGCTACCGCGATCCGGCCGCGGCAACGACCGCACGCCAGTTCTCCGAACTGCTCGAACGCACCACCGGCCTGCGCCTGGCGCCCGCGCTGGCCACCGGCGAGGGCGCCCCCCCGCCGGGCGGGATCGATTTCGCGATCGATCCGGACGCCGGCATTCCCGCCGAAGGCTACCGGCTGTCCATCGATGGCCAGCGCATCGCCCTGGTCGCCGGCGACCAGGCCGGACTGTTCTACGGCGCGGTCACCTTATGGCAGCTGGCCGATGCGGCGGCGAGCCGGGGCGGCGACGGCTTCGCCCTGCCCGCGCTGCGGATCGAGGACGCGCCGCGCTTCGGCTGGCGCGGCTACATGCTCGACTCGGCCCGCCACTTCCACAGTGTGGAGCAGATCAAGCGGGTGCTCGACGCGATGGCGTTGCACAAGCTCAACGTCTTCCACTGGCACCTGAGCGACGACCAGGGCTGGCGGATCGAGATCAAACAGCACCCGAAGCTGGCAGAGGTCGGCGGCTGCCGCATCCCCGGCGGCGACGCCGGCACCGACCCGGCCAGCGGCCGGCCGCGCCCGTATTGCGGCCACTACACCCAGGAACAGATCCGCGACATCGTCGCCTACGCCGCACAGCGCCACATCCGGGTGATACCGGAGATCGACGTGCCCGGCCACGCCACCGCCGCCATCGCCGCGTATCCGGAGTTGGGCGTCGAGGGAAAAGCCATTCCCGTTTCCAACCAGCGCGGCATCCATTCCAACCTGTTCAACGTGGAGGAACGGACGTTCGCCTTCCTCGACGACGTATTCGCCGAGATCGCCGCATTGTTCCCCGCGCCCTACGTCCACATCGGCGCGGACGAGGCGGTCAAGGACCAGTGGAAGGCCTCGCCACGGGTGCAGGAGCGCATGCGCGAACTGGGCATCGCCGACGAGTCGGAGCTGCAGGGCTGGTTCGTGCGCCGGCTGGAACAGAGCCTCGCCAGCCACGGCCGCCGCCTGGTCGGCTGGGACGAGATCCTCGAAGGCGGCCTGCCGCCGCAAGCCACGGTGATGTCCTGGCGCGGCACCGAGGGCGGCCTGGAGGCGGCGCGGCAGGGGCGCGACGTGGTGATGTCGCCGGTGTCGGCGCTGTACCTGGACTACCTGCAGACCCGTTCGCCCAACGAGCCGGCCGGGCGCCCCAAGCTCAATACGCTGGAGACCTTCTACGCCTTCGAGCCGGTACCCGAAGCGCTGGAGGAATCGCAGCGCCACCACATCCTGGGCCTGCAGGCGAACATGTGGACCGGCGACACCCGGACCTTCGCCGGGGTCGAACACAACACCTGGCCGCGCCTGGCGGCGGTGGCCGAAACCGGCTGGACACCGGCCGAGCGCAAGGACTACGCCAGTTTCCTGCGGAGGTTGCCGGAACAGTTGCGCCGCTACGAGACACTCGGGATCGGTTACGCACGCACGCCGTTCGAAGTGATCGCCGAAGCCGACCTGCTGCCGGGACCGGGCGACTCGCCGCAGGGCGAGGCCCGCATCGCGCTGTCCAATCCGCTGGGGTATCCGATCCGCTACACGCTCGATCCCGGCCGGAGCACGCCGCAATGGCTGGACTACGAACGGCCGCTGCAACCGGTCAAGCTGCCGGCGCGCCTGGCTGCCGTCGCCCTGGCCGATGGCCGGCCGGTGCATCCGGTGGAGGAGTTCGTGCTCACCCGCTCCTCGCTGCTGTCGCGCGACAACAAGCAACTCGCGCTGTGCACGGCTGACGGTCCGGTGCTGCGGATGGAGGACGACGGTCCCGCCGACGGCCCGCGCGCGCTGTTCGATGTCGCCATCTTCGAGCCCTGCTGGCTGTGGAAGGACGCGCCGCTGGACGGCATCGCGGAACTGGAAGTGCGCGCCGGCCGCCTGCCCTACCTGATCCAGCTCGGCGCCGACGATGCCAAGCGCCGCTTCCTGCCGGCCGAAACCGCGCACGGCGAACTGGACGTGCGCACGGGCGGCTGTGTTGGTGCTCGGGCGGCCACCG
>JAFLEA010000019.1 GCA_017302035.1 Lysobacterales bacterium | reverse complement strand
GACGGAGGAGATCGAACTCACCGGGGTCGAGGACCTGAGTCCGTACCTGGCGGATGCGGACGTTCTGGCGGCCGGCAGCGCCGGCGCCGGCGCGGACGATGCGGCCGCTCCGGCGTTCGCCGCGGCGGCGCTGGGCGTGGTGGCCGCCGGTTCGGTTGCCATGGGCAGCGATGCCCCGGTACTGGCGGCCGATGCACCGGCGCCGGAAGCCGCAGCCGAGCCGGTCGTCGCGGCCGGAGCGGTGGATGGGGAGCCCGCCGCACCCGATGCGGAGGGGATCGGGGCGATCGAAGCCGTGGCCACCGAGGCCGAAACGATCGAGGCCGAAGCGACCGAAGTCGAAGCGATCGAGGTCGAAGCGATCGAGGTCGAAACGATCGAAGCCGTGGCCACCGAGGCCGAAACGATCGAGGCCGAAGCGACCGAAGTCGAAGCGATCGAGGTCGAAGTGATCGAGGTCGAAGCGATCGAGGCCGAAGCGACCGAAGTCGAAGCAGTCGGCACGGAAGTGGCGGGCGCCGGGACAGGCGCCGCTGAAGCAGACGAAGCCGAGGCAATCGATCCTGGCGCGATCGCAGCCGTGACGGCGATCGCCGATACGCTGGATGCCGATGCTGCCGACACCGCGACCGAGGACGCCGCCGAGGGGGCGGTGCCGGACGCGATTGTCGACGCAATGGAAGCAGGCGGGGCCGAGACCGCCGCAACGTTCACCGAAGCCGCCGAGGCGGCGCCCGAGTCCGAGGCTGCGTCCATCGCCGCCGTGGCTGGCGTCGTCGTGGCCGGCTCGTTCCTGGCCGACGCCGATGGCGTCGAGTCGATCCCGGTACCGGAGCGCGGCGAGGATGCCGTCACGGCCACCAAGGAAACCATCGAACTGCCGGCACTGGGCGAACCCGTGCCGGAGTTCCGCCCCGCGGAGGAGATCGTGGCCGACGGTCCGATGCTCGATTTCAACGAACTGGATCGCGATCTCGTCGACATCTTCGTCGAAGAGGGCGTCGATCTGCTCGACCACGTCGATGGCCTGCTCCAGGAGCTGCGCGCCGACCCGGCCGCACGCGAGCCGATCATCGGCCTGCAGCGCGACCTGCATACCATCAAGGGCGGTGCGCGGATGGCGGGCATCGCCACCATCGGCGACCTCGGCCATGTCATCGAGTCGCTGCTGGAGGCGGCCGCCGAGCATCGCACCGAGCTCGACCGGGGCGACATCCACCTGCTCGAGCGCGGCTTCGACACCCTGCACCGCTTGTTGCAGCTGACCCGCGCGCATCGCGTCACCGAGATGCCGCAGGCGCTGATCGACGAGTTCGAGGCGCGGATCCGCGGTGAAGTGGCGACGACGGCGAGCGAAGACGACGGCTTGCCCGCCGGCGACGCGGCCGGTGCCGCGCAGGCGAAGGCCGGTTCCGCGCCGGCCACGGTGCGTCTGCCGCAGGCGCCGCTGTCCGCGCCGATCGAGGACGAGGATCTGCCCGCGCCCGCGGTCGAGGAGGGCGTGCCGCGCACCGCGCAGGAACAGGTGCGCGTGCGCGCCGACCTGCTCGACAACCTGGTCAACCACGCCGGCGAAGTGGCGATCTACCGTTCGCGCCTGGAACAGCAGCTGGGCGCGTTCCGCAGCGCCATGGCCGAGCTGGACCGCACCAACGCCCGTCTTCGCGACCAGCTGCGGCGCCTGGACCTGGAAACCGAAGCCCAGATCGTCGCCCGCTACCAGCGCGAGCAGGACAGCGCCGACCCGACCTTCGATCCGCTGGAACTGGACCGCTTCTCCACCCTGCAGCAGCTCAGCCGCGCGCTCAACGAATCCGCGGCCGACTTGACCGGCCTGCAGGGCGTGCTCGACGACCTGGCGCGCCAGTACGACGTGCTGCTGCAGCAGCAGTCGCGGGTCAGCTCCGAGCTGCAGGACGGGCTGATGAGTGCGCGCATGGTGCCGTTCGACAGCATCGTCCCGCGCCTGCGCCGGGTGGTCCGCCAGGCCGCGCACGACACCAAGAAGCAGGTCCAGCTCAGTCTCGACGGCACCCACGGCGAACTCGATCGCAACGTGCTCGACCGCATGGTCGCGCCGCTGGAACACATGCTGCGCAACTCGGTCGCGCACGGCCTGGAATCGCCGAAGGATCGCCGCGCCGCGGGCAAGGGCGAGGAGGGCACGATCACGATCGCGCTGCGCCGCGAAGGCTCGGAGATCGTGCTGCAGGTGGCCGACGACGGCCGCGGCCTGGACCGCGACGCCATCCGTCGCCGCGCCGAGCAGCGCGGCCTGATCAAGGCCGGCGCCGAACTGTCCGATGCCGAGCTGGACTCGGTGATCTTCGAGTCCGGTTTCAGCACCTCGGAGAAAGTCAGCCAGCTGGCCGGCCGCGGCGTGGGCATGGACGTGGTCCGCAACGAGGTCCGCCAGCTCGGCGGCACGGTGGACATCGACTCGCTCGCCGGCAAGGGCGCCACCTTCACCCTGCGCCTGCCGCAGACCCTGGCGGTCACCCAGGCGGTGTTCGTGCGCATCGGCGACACCACCTACGCGGTGCCGGTGGCCTCGGTCGGCGGCATCGGCCGGATCGCCCGCGAGCGCTTCGAGGCCGGTGGCGGCGTCTACCGCTATGCCGGCGAGGAGTACGCGCTGCACGACCTGGGCCAGCTGGTCGGGCAGGGCCCGGCCAAGGCCGAAGGCCAGGCGCAGGTGCCGCTGCTGTTGGTCCGCGCCGGCGACCTGCGCGCGGCGGTGGCGATCGACCAGGTGGTCGGCAACCGCGAGATCGTGGTCAAGCCGGTCGGCCTGCAGATCGCCTCGGTGCCGGGCATCTACGGTGCGACCATCACCGGCGACGGCCAGGTGGTGGTGATCCTCGACGTGGCTCCGCTGGTCCGCCGCCACCTCGCCCAGCCGGATCGCCCGGCCGCGGTCGAGGCGCCGCAGGCCCGCCACGTGCCGCTGGTGATGGTGGTCGACGACTCGCTGACCATGCGCAAGGTCACCGGCCGCGTGCTGGAGCGCCACAACTTCGAGGTGGTGGTGGCCCGCGACGGCGTGGAGGCGCTGGAGCGGCTGGAGGAGCGGGTGCCGGACCTGATGCTGCTGGACATCGAGATGCCGCGCATGGATGGCTACGAGCTGGCCACGGTGATGCGTGCCGACGACCGTTTCCGCGACGTCCCGATCGTGATGATCACTTCGCGCACCGGCGAGAAGCACCGCCAGCGGGCGTTCGAGATCGGCGTCCAGCGCTACCTGGGCAAGCCGTACCAGGAGCTGGACCTGATGCGCAACGTCTACGACCTGCTGGGGATCGCCCGTGTCCGCGGCTGACCCGGCCAAGCCGGTGGCCCTGTTGGCGCGCGCCGGTGCCGCCCGCGATCGCCTGCGCGAAGCGCTGGACGCGGCCGGCGCACGGGTGGTGCTGGAGGAGGATCCGGTCGCGCTCGATGCCGGCGCCCTCGCCGCGGCGGCACCGCAGGCGGTGCTGGTGGCGCTGGAACCGGCGGTGGAGGACGCGCTGGCGGAACTGGAGCCGGCGCTGGAAGCTCCCGGCCTGTTGGTGATCTTCGACGAGGCCGAGCTGGCCGCCCGCCGCGACGGCTGGGAGGCGCAGCGCTGGATCCGCCACCTGGCGGCCAAGCTGCATGGCCACGGCCAGGTGTTGCCGCCCGGCTGCGAGGAGGAAATGGTCGTCGACCTGCAACCGGGGCGTCCGACCACGCCGCAGCAACTGCACGCCGAGGACCCGTTCGATGCCTATCTGAACGAAGCGGCCGCGCTGGCGGGCCGCTTGCCGCAGGACCGCCCGGGCGATGCGCCGGCAATGGGACTGGACGATGCCCTGAGGGCGACCGCCGAGGCAGCCGCATCGCCGCAGTTGCCGGCGGCGCACGAATGGGCGCTGGCCGAGGACGGGCCGGCCGGCGTGCCGGCGCGGGCTCCGGAGGCGCCGGGGCCGGACATCGATTTTTCCGGCCTGGAGCTGGTCGCGCTCGAGGAGGACCGGCCGCCGCTGGTCGGGGTGGTGCTGGTGATGGCCGGGGTCGGCGGTCCGGACGCGGTGCGCAAGCTGCTCGGCGCGCTGCCCGCGGAGTTCGGGCGTGCCTTGCTGGTCCAGCTCAAGCTCGATGGCGGCCGCTACGACAACCTGGTCAAGCAACTGGCGCGGGTCTCGAAACTGCCGGTCTCCATGGCGATGCCGGGCGATCTGGTGAACCCGGCCACGGCCTATGTGTTGCCCGAGGGCGTGGGCGTCGCGGTGGGCGAGCGGGGACTGGGATTCGTGGAGGGCGGCGAGCCGATCGAGGCGTTGCCGCCGGCCGAGTCCGCGGCGATCGTGCTCAGCGGTGCCGATACCGGCCGGGTCGATGCGGTGCTGGCCCTGGCCGCGCGTGGCGGATACGTCGCCGGCCAGGCACTGGAAGGCTGCTACGACGCCGCGGCGGTCACGCTGCTGGCCGCCGGTGGAGTGGAACTGGGCACGCCGGCGCGCCTGGCCGAACAACTGGTCGCGCGCTGGAACTGAGCGGCGCGCGCCGCCTGAGGAACAAGGGACGATGGCTTACAACAGCGACGAAATCCGCGGAGTACTGATCCAGGTCGGCGAGGAGCGCCTGCTGCTGCCCAACGCGACCGTGGCCGAAGTACTGGCGCGGGTGACGGTGGAGCCGGTCGAGGGTGCGCCGGACTGGCTGCCGGGCCGGATCGAATGGCATGGATGGAACGTGCCGCTGGTCGCGTTCGGGCGCCTGGCCGGGATGGGCGAGGAGGCGGCCGCGCGCAACAACCGCGTGATCGTGCTCAAGGCCCTGGGCGGGAACGAGGCGCTGCCGTACTTCGGCCTGCTGACCGCATCGTTCCCGCAACTGGCTTCGGTGCCCCGCGACAGCCTGCTGGCCGACGCGTCGGAAGAAGACCTGCCGCGCGGCGTGCAGATGCGCGTGCTGCTGGGCGAGCAGAGCGCGATGCTGCCCGACCTGGAAGGGGTCGAGCGGATGGTCGGCGAGGCGCTGGCCGCGGTGGCCTGACCGCGGCTGCCTCCAGCGCGCGCAGCGTTTGCTGCGGGTGCGCCGACCGGCGGTGTCGGCGCGCTTCGTTCACAAGTCCCCGAAGCGCCCCTGCAACGCGGCGATGGCCGCCAATCCCGCGGTCTCGGTTCGCAGCACCCGCGGCCCCAGCCGCAATCCGCTGAACCCCGCCGCCTCCAGGATCCGGCGATCGCGTGGCGACCAGCCGCCCTCCGGCCCGATCGCGATCCAGGCCCGGTCGCCGGGCGGGCGAGGCAGCGCATCGAGCCGGTGTTCGCCCTGCGGGTCCAGCACCAGGCGCAGACCGTCGCCGTGCAGGGCATGCGCCGCCGCGTCGAGCGCGGCCGGCGCGCAGAGTTCCGGCACCCGCGCCCGCCCCGATTGCTCGCAGGCCGATTCGACCACGCTGCGCCAGTGCGCCACGCGTTTTTCGGCCCGCTCGGCGTCCAGGCGCACTTCGGTACGTTCGCCCGACACCGGCACGATCGCGGCCACGCCCAGTTCGGTGGCCTTTTGCAGGATCAGGTCCATCCTCTCGCCCCGGGCGATGCCTTGCAGCAGCACGATCCGCAGTGGCGACTCGTTGTCGACCGCGGCGGACGCCAGGATCCGTACCCGCAGCTCGCGCTTGCCGGCCGCCAGCAGCCGCGCCGCGTAGTCGTGGCCGTCGCCGTTGAACAGCACGCAGGGATCGCCCTCGCGCAGGCGCAGCACCCGCGCCAGGTGCGAAGCGGCGCGCTCGGGCAGGACCGGCTCGTCGCCGACGCGCAGGGGCAAGTCGACGTGGCAGCGGGTCATGCGCATGCGCATTCCTCCGCCGGGCTGCCCGGTTGCGGTTGCCGCGGCCGCAGGCCGTGCCGCGGCGGCGCGGGGCACGGGCGCGATACCTGCGCCTTGGCCCGGTCTGCTAGCATTCGCAGTTCATGAGTACGTTCGTGCATCCCGCCATCATATCGGCCGCATCCCGGCCGCGCCGCGGGAGCCCCCGATGAGCCGCAAGCTGCCCCTGGTCCACGGCACCAGCGCCCAGGAAGCCGGCCCCTACCGCCTGGAACACCTGGACCTGGAGTTCTCCAACGGCGAACGCCGCCGGTTCGAGCGCATGGTCAGCCGCGGCCACGGCGCGGTGGTGGTAGTGCCGATGCTGGACGACGCGACCGTGTTGCTGGTGCGCGAGTACGCCGCCGGCGTGCATCGCTACGAACTGGGCCTGGTCAAGGGCCGGATCGACGCCGGCGAGACCCCCGAGCAGGCCGCCGACCGCGAACTCAAGGAAGAAGCCGGCTACGGCGCGCGTCGGGTCGAGGTGCTGCGCGGGCTGACCCTGGCGCCGACCTACATGAGCCACGTCTCGTGGCTGGTGCTGGCGCGGGACCTCTATCCCGAGAAGCTCCCCGGCGACGAGCCGGAGGAACTCGAAGTCGTTCCCTGGAAAATGCAGGATCTGGAAAAACTGATGTTGCGAGACGATTTCTCCGAAGGCCGTTCGCTGGCCGCTCTGTTCATCGCCCGCGCCTGGCTGGCCGGGCGATGATCCGCGTCACCGTCGACCTGCGCGAAACGGTGATCGCCCTCTCGCGCCAGGCCGGCGCGGCGATCATGGATGTTTACGCGGGCGGATTCGAGGTTTCGCACAAGGACGATGCCAGCCCGCTCACCGCCGCCGACCTGGTCGCGAACCGGGTCATCGTCGAAGGCCTGGAGCGGCTGACCCCGGACCTGCCGGTGCTGTCCGAGGAGTCCGCCAGCGTGGCCTGGGAAACCCGCCGGCACTGGCCGGGCTACTGGCTGGTGGATCCGCTCGACGGTACCCGCGAGTTCGTCAAGCGCAACGGCGAGTTCAGCGTGAACATCGCCCTGATCCACCAGGGCGCGCCGATCTTCGGCGTGGTCCAGGCGCCAGTGGGCGGGCAGGTCTGGCACGCGGTGCGCGGCGAGCATGCTTATCGCCGCGACGGCCACCGCGACACCCAGTTGCACTCCCGGACCCCGGCCACCGCGCCGCTGCGGGTCGCGGCCAGCCGTTCCCATCGCGATGCCCGCACCCAGGGCGTGCTCGACCGGATGGGCGCGATCGAGGAGGTGGCCCTGGGTTCTTCGCTGAAATTCTGCCGGATCGCCGAAGGCGGGCTGGACGTGTATCCGCGCTTCGGCCCGACCTCCGAATGGGACACCGCCGCGGGGCAATGCGTGCTGCACGCTGCCGGCGGCGCGCTGCTGGCCGCGGATACCGGCAAGCCGTTCCGCTACAACCGCCGCGAGTCGCTGCTCAACGGCGATTTCATCGCCCTGGGCGACTCCGAACTGCCCTGGCGCGACTGGCTCTGAAGCACATGCCCGACACCCCAAGACCCATCGACCGGCTGCTGGAGATCATGTCCCGCCTGCGCGATCCGCAGGGTGGCTGTCCCTGGGACCTGGAGCAGGACTTCTCGACGATCGCTCCGTACACCATCGAGGAGGCCTACGAGGTCGCCGACGCGATCGACCGCAACGACCTGGCCGCGCTGAAGGACGAACTCGGCGACCTGCTGCTGCAGGTCGTGTTCCATGCCCAGATGGCGACCGAGCAGGGTGCCTTCGGTTTCGACGACGTGGCCACCGCGATTTCCGACAAGATGGTGCGCCGGCATCCGCACGTGTTCGCCGACGCCAGCTTCGCCGACGCCGAGGAGCAGACCGCCAACTGGGAGGAGATCAAGCGCGCCGAGCGGGAGGCCGCCGGGGAGCAGGATGGTTCGGCGCTGGCCGGGATCTCGCGCGGGTTGCCGGAGTGGCAGCGCGCGCTGAAGCTGCAGTCGCGCGCGGCGCGCACCGGCTTCGACTGGCCCGGTCCGGAGCCGGTGATCGCCAAGCTGCACGAGGAGATCGGGGAGGTCCGCGCCGAATTCGCCCGCGGTGCGGTCGAGGCCAACCGCGAGCGCCTGCAGGACGAGATCGGCGACCTGCTGTTCGTCGCCGCCAACCTGGCCCGCCACGCCCGGGTGGACGTGGGCGCCGCGCTGCGCCACGCCAATCTGAAGTTCGAGCGTCGTTTCCGCGCGATGGAGGCATTGGCCGAGGCCGACGGCACGCCGCTGCCGACGCTGTCGCTCGAGCAGCAGGACGGCTACTGGGAGCGCGCCAAGCGCATCGAGCGCGGCCAGCCCGGCTGAGCCGCCGTGCTGCCGCGGGTCAGGACGCCGCGGCCGGGCCTTCGTAGAACATCAGGAATGCCGCCCCGACGATCAGGGCGAAGGCGGCGTAGTGGTTCCACTTCAGCGGCTGCCCCAGGTACCAGGCCGAGAAGCCGGCGAACACCACCAGGGTGATGATTTCCTGGATGGTCTTGAGCTGGACCACCGAGTAGACCGCACTGCCCATGCGGTTGGCCGGCACCATCAGCAGGTACTCGAAGAAGGCGATGCCCCAGCTGACCAGGATCACGGTCAGCAGCGGCGCATGCTTGTATTTCAGGTGCCCGTACCAGGCGAAGGTCATGAAGATGTTGCTGCCGAGCAGCAGCAGGACCGGGACCAGGAAGGCGTTCAGGGGTTGGGCGGGCATGGTGATGGGACTGTGGCGGGGACGGCGCGCAGCATAGGGCATCGCCCCCCGCCTTCACACGCCATCCACCCTCTCCGGGGCACTCTTCACAAAGCTGAAAGCCTGAGGAGCGGCCACATGCGACAGGGCAAGGAGACCGCCGGACTGGTCCTGGTGGTCGAGGACAACCGCAACATCTCCGAGATGATCGGGGAGTACCTGGAAAGCCGCGGCTTCGAGGTGGACTACGCCGCCGATGGCCTGGACGGCTACCGCCTGGCCGCCGAGAACAGCTACGACGCGGTGGTCCTGGACCTGATGCTGCCGCGCCTGGACGGGGTCGAGGTCTGCCGGCGCCTGCGCAGCGACGCCCGCAAGTCCACCCCGGTGCTGATGCTGACCGCGCGCGACACCCTCGACGACAAGCTCAACGGGCTCAGCCAGGGCGCAGACGACTACCTGACCAAGCCGTTCGCGATCCAGGAACTGGAGGCGCGCCTGCGCGCGCTGATCCGCCGCGAACGCCGCCAGGTCGGCTCGGAAGTGCTGGCCGTGGCCGACCTGGTGCTCGACCCGGTGAGCATGCGCGTCACCCGCGGCGGCACGGAGTTGCAGCTGTCGCCGATCGGCCTGAAGCTGTTGACCATCCTGATGCGCGAATCCCCGCGCGTGGTCGGCCGCCAGGAGATCGAGCGCGAGATCTGGGGCAACAGCCTGCCCGACTCGGACACCTTGCGCAGCCACCTGTACAACCTGCGCAAGGCGATCGACAAGCCGTTCGACCGGCCGCTGCTGCACACCGTGCAGAGCGCCGGCTACCGGGTGGCCGACATCGGCCAGCCGGTGGCGGCCGCGGACTGATCCGGGCCGGGCGCACGCGGTCGCGGGCCGCCGCTCACGCCGGCCCGACCCGCGCTTGCCTACACTAGGCGCAATCCCGCAGTCGGCGCCCCCGATGCCCTACGGTCTGTCCAGGAAGATCCGGATCGCCTTCATCGTGCAGATGGCGCTGGCGAGCCTGGCGATCCTGCTGGCGTTCTACGTGGTGACCACGCTGTTCAAGTACAGCTTCATCCAGACCACCCTCAAGGACGAGGCGCGGCATTTCTGGGAGCTGCACCAGGCCTCGTCCGCGCAGCCGCCGCCCAACAACTTCGCCCTGCGCGGCTATCTGGTCGAGGCCGGCTATTCCAAGCTGTCGCTGCCGCCGCATTTGCGCCCGCTGACGCCGGGCTTCCACGACCTGATGGAGGAGGGCCAACTGGTCTGGGTCGAGCAGCAGCCGGCCGGCACCCTGTACCTGGTCTACCTGCGCGAACAGGCCACCCGGCTGGCGCTGTGGTTCGCGGTGCTGCCGGCCATGCTGGCCCTGTTCACCATCTATGGCGTGACCTGGCTGACCTACAAGGCCTCCAAGCGGCTGGTCTCGCCGGTGGCCTGGCTGGCACGGGTGGTTTCACGCTGGGATCCGCGTCATCCGGATATTGCCGCGCTGGCGCCGGAACGGCTGCCGCCGGACATCCAGGGCGAGGCCCGGCAACTGGCCGGTGCCCTGTACACCCTGGGCGAACGGGTCGAGGCCCAGATCGGGCGCGAGCATGCCTTCACCCGCGACACCAGCCATGAATTGCGCACGCCGCTGACCGTGATCCGGGTGGCCAGCGACCTGGCGTTGCAGGAGCCGGCACTGTCGCCGCGGATGGAGCGCAGCCTGCAGCGGATCCAGCGCTCCGGCCGCGACATGGAGGCGGTGATCGACGCATTCCTGATCCTGGCGCGCGACGCGGACATCGAGCCGCAGCGCGAATGGTTCGACGTGTGCGAGGTGGTGCAGGCCGAGGCCGAGAGCGCCCGCGTCCTGCTCGGCGCCAAGCCGGTGGTGCTGGAGGTGCAGTGCGATGCCCAACCGCAGTTGTACGCGCCGCCGCGGGTACTCCACGTGGTGGTCGGCAACCTGTTGCGCAACGCCTGCAACTACACCGACCGCGGCCGCATCGCGGTGACCATCGAGGCGGACGCGGTGGTGGTGGAGGACACCGGCATCGGCATGTCCGCCGAGGCGCTGGCGCGGGCGTTCGAGCCGTTCTACCGCGCCGCGCCGGAGCGGCCAATGGGGACCGGGCTGGGGCTGTCGATCGTGCGCCGCCTGTGCGACCGCTTTGGCTGGACCGTGGTCCTGGACAGCATTCCGGACCGGGGAACCCGGGTCGCGGTGCGCTTCCCGGCACAGGCGGGAAGCGGCGTCTAGGACGCCGGCGCGGGGGGGCTGTCAACCGGACAGCATCGCAGGCGTTAAAGTGTGCGCCCCCCTTCACCAGATGCGCGCATGAGCCGTCCGTCCCGTTCGCACGCCCCCCGCTCCCGTTCCACCCTGTCCCGAATCGCCGTTGCCGTTGCCGTCGTCGCCCTGCTCGGCACCGCTGCCTGGTACTGGAACAACCGGCGCTCGGCGGCGAACGAAAGCGCATTCCGGACCGCGGCGGTCGAACGCGGCAACATCCGCGTGGCGATCTCCTCCACCGGCACCCTCAGCGCCACCTCCACCGTCACCGTCGGCAGCCAGATCTCCGGCCAGGTGCTGGAAGTGCCGGTCGATTACAACGACCGGGTGACCAAGGGCCAGGTGCTGGCCCGGATCGACCCGCGGACCTACGAGGCGCAGATCGAGCAGGGCGGCGCCCAGATCGCCAGTGCCCAGGCCAGCCTGGAACAGGCCTTGGCGACCCAGCGCAACGCGCAGCTCGACTACCAGCGCAAGTCCGAGCTGGTGGGGCGCCAGCTGGTGGCGCGCAGCGACCTCGACCTGGCCCGGGCCGCGCTCGACCAAGCCAATGCCCAGGTCGCCTCGGCCCAGGCGCTGATCCGCCAGCAGACCGCCTCCACCGAGACCACCCGGGTCAACCTGGAGCGCACCGTGATCCGCTCGCCGGTCGACGGCGTGGTCCTGACCCGCAGCATCGAGCCGGGCCAGACCGTGGCCGCCAGCCTGCAGGCGCCCGAGTTGTTCAAGATCGCCGAAGACCTGGCGCAGATGAAGATCGAACTGGCGGTGGATGAAGCCGACATCGGCCAGGTCCAGCCGGGGCAGGGCGTGTCCTTCACCGTCGACGCCTTCCCCGACCGCCAGTTCCGCGGCAGCGTGTCGCAGGTGCGTCTGGCGGCGACCACCACCAACAACGTGGTGACCTATCCGGTGGTGGTCACGGTCGACAACAGCGACGGCACCCTGCTGCCGGGCCTGACCGTCAATGCCGAGATCGAGGTGAGCCGCCGCGACAACGTGCTCAAGGCCTCGAACGCGGCGCTGCGTTTCAAGCCGGCCGAGCCACCCGGCGGCAGCGGCCCGGCCGCGGCCATCGCCGGCGCGATGCGCGGCGGCGGCACCGGGATGATCGACGACCTGGCCGCATTCGTGGCCGGGATGGACCTGAGCCCGGTGCAGAAGGCCGCGTTCGACGCCGACGCGGCCGCTTCGCGCCAGCGCCAGGAAGAGACGCGCAAGGCGATGGAGGCGGCTGTCCAGAACGCCCAGCGTGCCGGTGCCGCGCCCGGCGGCATGCCGCCGGGCGCGATGGTGGTGCGCGGCGGGCCGGGCCAGGGCGGTGGCGCCGGGCCCAGCGGGCAGATGCGCCAGCGCATGCTGGAGCGCTTCCAGCAGAGCTTCGCCGGCTTCCTTGGCACCCTGGACGAGGCGCAACGGCAGGCGGTCGCGCACGAGCTGGCCGACCTGGCCGGTGCGCGCCGGGTGACCGTGTATCGCCTGGAGGACGGCAAGCCGGTCCCGGTGCTGGTGCGGCTGGGCGCCAGCGACGGCTCCAGCACCGAGATCTCCGGCAACGTGAAGGAAGGCGACCTGCTGGTCACCGGCGAGCGGGCGGCCGCGCGATGAACGCGAACCCCGCCGCAGTCGCGCCGGCGGATCCCGCCACGCCCGGAACCACGCGCGACTGCATGCCGATCATCCGCACCCAGGGCCTGAGCAAGGTCTACTCGGCCGGCACCGAGGCCGAGGTGGTGGCCCTGCGCGATGTGGACTTGGTGGTGATGCCCGGCGAGTTCATCGCGATCATGGGGCCGTCCGGGTCGGGCAAGTCCACCCTGATGAACCTGATCGGCTGCCTGGACACGCCCAGCAGCGGCCGCTACCTGTGCGACGGCGTCGACGTGGCGACCCTCGACGCCGAGGACCTGGCCGCGCTGCGCCGCGACAAGATCGGCTTCGTGTTCCAGGGCTTCCACTTGCTGCCGCGGATGAGCGCGCTGGACAACGTGGCCATGCCCCTGGGTTACGCGCGGGTATCGCCGGCCGAGCGCCGCAAACGCGCCCGCGAGATGCTGGAGGCGGTGGGCCTGGGCGCGCGCGTGGATCATCGCCCCAACGCGCTGTCCGGCGGCCAGCAGCAGCGGGTGGCGATCGCCCGCGCGCTGATCAACCGTCCGCCGGTGCTGCTGGCCGACGAGCCGACCGGCGCCCTCGACAGCCGCACCGGCGAGGAAATCCTGGCCCTGTTCAAGAGCCTGCGCGACGAGGGCCATACGGTGATCCTGATCACCCACGACGCCCATGTCGCCGCGTACGCCGATCGCATCTGCGTGATGCGCGACGGCGAGCTGCACGAGGCCAGCCACAAGGAGGTGGCGGCATGAGCTTCATCGACGTACTGCGCACCGCGATCTTCGCCCTGCGCGGCAACTGGATGCGCAGCGCGCTGACCTCGCTGGGCGTGATCATCGGCATTGCGGCGGTGATCGTGATGGTCTCGGTCGGGCAGGGCACCCAGGCGGAGATCGACCGCCAGCTCGCCGGCCTGGGCGCGCAGAAGCTCGACATCGGTCCGCAGGGACCGCGCGGCATGGGCGGCGTGCGGATGAGCGCGAGCAGCTTCTTCACCCTCAACGAGGGCGACATCGAGGCGATCCGCGAGGAGATCCCCGGAGTCCAGTTGATCTCCGGTGCACTGCGCGGCGGCAGCCAGGTGGTCTATGCCGAGACCAACTGGTCGACCAGCTGGCAGGGCATCCAGCCCGACTTCCTGCAGATCAACGGCTGGGAGGTCGTCAACGGCACGGCCTTCGAACCGCAGCACTACCACGGCGAGAAGGTGGTGCTGCTGGGCGAGACCGTGCGCCGGGAACTGTTCGGCAGCGGCACCGGCATCGGCGAGACCGTGCGCATCGGCCGCACCAACTTCACCGTGATCGGCACCCTGGGACCGAAGGGCATGAGCGGCTCCGGCCGCGACCAGGACGATGTGGTGATGGTACCGATGGACACCGCGCGGCGCCGGTTGCTGGGCGCGATGGGACTGCCGCCGGGCGCGGTGATGGACGCCTCGCTCACCGTGACCAATGCCGACGACCTCGGCTACGTGCAGGGCGAGGTCGAGTTGCTGCTGCGCCAGCGGCACAAGATCGAGCCCGGCGCGGCCGACGATTTCCAGGTCCGCAACGTCTCCCAGATGGTCGCGACCCGGACCCAGACCACCCGGCAGATGTCCTGGCTGCTGGGCGCGGTGGCGACGATCTCGCTGATCGTCGGCGGCATCGGGATCATGAACATCATGCTGGTCTCGGTGACCGAGCGGATCAAGGAGATCGGCCTGCGCCTGGCGGTGGGCGCCGGACCCTCGGATGTGCGTCGCCAGTTCCTGGCCGAGGCGATGCTGCTGTCGTTGGGCGGCGGCGTGCTCGGGATCCTGTTCGGCGTCGCCGGCGCATTGCTGGTCGGCCATTTCAACAGCGAGCTGCCGATCCAACTCAACGGCAAGGTAGTCACCCTGGCGGCGGCGTTCTCGGTGGCCACCGGCCTGTTCTTCGGCTACTACCCAGCGCGCAAGGCCTCGAAGCTGGATCCGATCGAGGCGTTGCGACAGTAACCGGCACGCGGCCCGGATACGCGCCGACGACCCTCCCGGCCGAGGGCGGCGGGCATCGCGCCTCCACGGACTGCCGGAATCCCTGTTCCGGGGCGGGATCCAGCACGGGTGCGAACGGCGGCGAGGCTGGCGGCAGGGTCGCGGTTCCGGGCCGGGCGCACCGCCGTGGCCGGTCCCGGCGCGCACGGCCCAACCGACCGGCGGCCATGAATTGTTTCCATCTATTTGAAAGAAAAGAAAAAATGCCCGAGACCCGAATGGTTTCACGGGATTCCATCAAGGCGCTCTTGCGACGACGTTAAGGAATTGATAAATTCCGCCACAGCTGGATGGACTGTCTCGTGCCGTCCGGCAATCCGATACTTGGTCGCTGGCACTGGCGCCAAGACCCCTTTTGAAGCTGGAGAGAGAATGATGAAGTTGACCCATAATCTCCTGAGCGATGCGGTCCGCTACGGCCTTATGGCCGGCCTGGTTGGCGCCGTTGTGGCTCCGGTGTCCGTGTTCGCCCAGGAGTCCGACAAGGATAAGGAAGACGCCAAGACCCTCGACCGCATTGAGGTCACCGGTTCGCGCCTGAAGCGCGCCGAGATCGAAGGCGCCGTGCCGGTCATCGTGATCGACCGCGCGAGCATCGACGCCACCGGCGACGTGTCGGTTGCCGACGTGCTGCGCGACAGCACCTTCGCCTCCTTCGGCAACTTCCGCCCGCAGTCGGGCAGCTCGGCCCAGTCGCTCGCGACCGTCGACCTGCGCGGCCTGGGCTCGGGCCGCACCCTGGTGCTGATCGACGGCCGCCGCGCCCCGACCAACCCGATGTCGGCCTCCTCGGGCTCCGACCTCAACGCCATCCCGCTGGCCGCGGTCGAGCGCATTGAAATCCTGTCCGACGGCGCTTCGGCCGTGTACGGCTCCGATGCGATCGGCGGCGTGGTCAACATCATCCTGCGCAAGGACTTCAACGGCGCCGAGCTGCGCTACGGCTATGGCGCCACCAACGTCACCGGCGGCGACCTGGAAGACGTCTCGGCCGTGTTCGGCACCTCGAGCGACCGTGGCCGCCTGATCGGCGGCGCGTCGTACTCCAGCCGCGGCATGGTCTACACCCGCGACCAGATCGGCGGCCAGACCCTGGGCGTTTCGACCTACGGCAACAACTACTACGCCTGGACCAACCCCACCGGTGGCGCTGGCAGCATCAAGGCCGTCCCGGGTTTCGACTGCACCAAGAATGGCTTCTGGACCCTGCCGAACGGCCGTTGCTCGTTCAACTTCAACTCGGTGGCAGCCAACGAAGCCTCGGTCCAGAACACCTCGGTGTTCGTCCGCGGCGACTACCAGATCAACGACGACTGGACGGTCTACATGACCGCCACCACCACCAAGGTCGAGACCTTCGGCCGTTACGCGCCGGTCCCGGGCGTGATCCGGGTCGATGACGGCACCCCGAACGACATCAATGGCGGGGTCATGTGCGGTGCCAAGTGCACCGGCGACGGCCGCCCGACCTACTTCTACCACCGCTTCGCCGCGGCCGGTAACCGCGACAACACCACCGACACCACCAACAGCGACTTCCTGCTCGGCTTCCAGGGCCAGCTGACCGACACCGTCTCGGTCGACTTCGGCGCCCGCCGCACCCAGTACAAGTACATCGAAGTCGGCAACGGCTATGTGATCTCCAGCCTGGCGAACGCTGCTGCCAACGCCGGCGACTACATGATCACCAATCCGTTCGGTGCCGCGCCGGAAGTGCTGAAGGGCTTCACCGCGACCATCGGCCGCAACTCGTTCTACAAGAGTGCCGAGGTGTACGGCAACGTCAGCTTCGACCTGTTCGAAATGGGTGGCGGCATCTCCAACGCCGTGGTCGGCGCCGAATACCGCGAAGACCGCTTCAGCGACGTCTACGACTCGCTGTCGCAGGCCGGCGTGGTGCTGGGCTCCTCGGGTGGCTCCTCGGGCGGCGGTCGCGACGTGACCTCGGCCTACTTCGAGTGGCTGCTGCCGTTCACCAGCAGCTTCGACATCACCCTGGCCGGCCGTTACGACAAGTACAGCGACTACGGCAACGACTTCTCGCCGAAGATCGCCGCGCGCTGGCAGCCGCTGGACAACCTGACGGTCCGCGCTTCGTGGGGCCAGGGCTTCCGCGCCCCGGGCCTGGACATCCTGACCCAGGCGCGTTCGTTCTCGGCCGAGCCGGTCAACGACCCGAAGTCCTGCGCCGCGCAGGCCCAGCCGTCCACCTGCCAGCTGCAGGTCGATACGTACTTCATCGCCAACCCGAGCCTGAGTTCGGAGCAGTCGGACCAGTACTCCGTCGGCTTCGTGTACGACCCGACCGATTGGCTGGACCTGAGCCTCGACTACTACCACATCGAAGTGGCCGACACGATCTCGCAGATCAGCGCCCAGGACATCATCAACATGGACCTGGACCCGGCTGAATGGGGTTCGATCCCGGCGGGCCTGAGCATCACCCGCCGCGCCGACGGCAGCATCCGCGAGATCACCGCCGGCTACGCCAACGAGGGCGACCTGCAGACCAATGGTGTCGACTTCCGCGCCAACACCGACTTCGACTTCGGTGGCGCCGGTCGCCTGCAGAACCGCCTGACCGTGTCGTGGATCAACAAGTACGAAGTGACCACGATCAATGGCGAAGTTGTCGACTACGCCGGCCGCCTCGGCAGCCCGGACCTGCGCGCCAACCTGTCCAACGACTGGTCGTTCGGGGACTGGACCTTCACCTGGAACGTGAACTACATCGACGGCCAGCAGAACCCGCGGAGCTCTTCCGGTGCGCCGGGCGCTCGCGTGGGCGGCTATGCGACCAACGACATGCAGGTCGCCTGGCAGGCTCCGTGGAACGGCAAGGTCGCGATCGGTGCGATGAACGTCGGCAACCGTTACCCGGAACTGGTCGCGTTCGATGGCCGTCCGTGGAACTTCTACCTGTACGACGCCTACGGCCGTACCGTGTACCTGCGTTACACGCAGTCGTTCTGATAGCGGTTGGATTGCGGTACCTGGAAGGCCCCGGAAACGGGGCCTTCTTTTTTTTGCCCGGCCTGGCCCGGCGGCGAGGCTTGGCACGGCGCCATTTGCCCGCCATCCTGTGGTCCGGCGCACGGAGGATGGATGGACCGGGACGGCGGCAACGAGCGCAGCAGGGCCTGGAGCCGGTACTGGTCCAGCGGCCGCCTGCATTCCTGCGCGGGCAGCTATGCCGGCAACTACGGCGGGGCGATCGGCGCATTCTGGCGCGATCTGGCCGCCGGCCTGCCCGCGCAGGCGCGGGTCCTGGACCTGGCCACCGGCAACGGGCCGCTGCCGCTGCTGCTGTGGGAGTCGCGCGGGGACGCGCTGAGGATCGACGCGGTGGACCTGGCGGCGCTCGCGCCCGCCTGGTACCGGCCGGACGTGCATCCCAGGGTGAGCTTCCATGCAGGCGTGCGCATGGAGGCGCTTCCGTTCGCCGACGCCACGTTCGACGGCGTGGTCAGCCAGTTCGGATTCGAGTACGCCGACCGCTGGCCGGCCCTGGTCGAATGTCTGCGGGTATCGCGGCCCGGCGCCCTGCTTGCGCTGGTGATGCACCATCGCGATTCGGTGCTGGTACGGGTCGGGCGCGAGGAACTGGCCCATCATGCGCGGCTGCTCGACGACGATGGCCTGTTGCAGGCGGCGCGCGCTGCGATCCCGTGGATCGCCCGTGCCCGCTCGGACCGGGTGATCGACGACATGGCCGCTGCCGGCGCCGCGCGCGAGCGCTACAACCGTGCGCTCCAGGACCTGGTCACCGTGGCCCGGGCTTCACCCGCGCCCGACCTGCTGCTGGAGGTGCGCGAGGCGGTGCACCACCTGCTGGCCGGCGTGGCTGCCGACCACGCCGGCGAGGCGATTGCTGCGCTGGACGCCTACCGCGGGGAACTGGAAGGTGCGCGCCTGCGTACGGCGGAGATGGTCACCCACGCGCTGGCCCCGGAGCACCTGCTGGAGCTCGTGGAACGGTTGCGCCAGGCCCGTCCGGACATGGAGGTGCGTTCCGGGGAGCTGGCTCAGGCCGAGGGCGTGCTGGCCTGGTCGCTGGTCGCCGCGCCGGTCGGCAGCGGATAGGCATCCGCGTCCAGCGCTTCCAGCAGCGGGCCGAGGTGGCGCTCGTAGTGGCGCCAGCGGCCGATGGAGCGGGTGTAGATCGGCTGTTTCACCTGCCAGCGGCTGGGCGTCTGCACGCCACGGTCGCTGCGATGGAAGTCGAGGCAGGCCGGATCCCACTCGAGTCCGGCGAACTCCACCAGTCGACGCGCCTGTGCTTCCGGATCGGTGGCCAGTTCCTCGTAATGCAGCTCGAGCACCGGCAGCGGCAGCTGGGCCTGCCAGTGGCGCATCAGCCGGGTCTGCTGGTTGATGTAGTGGCCGATGTCGCCCAGGTCCGAGGCCAGCTTCTCCTCCAGGGCGAAGTTCTCTCCGTAGACCGACACGGCGATGTCGCGCGGGTCGCGCCGGCACCAGACCACCCGTGCGTGCGGGAACAGCAGGGCGACCAGGCCGAGGTGGACGAAATTCAGCGGCGCCTTGTCGACCAGGCGCAGCGCCGCGGCCGGGGCATGCCGGGACGCAGCCGCCAGGTAGCGCCGCGCAGCCGTCTCCAGGGCCGCATCCGGCACGGCGTCGATGCATTCGGGCCAATCCCGGCCCGGTCCGGCCGCGGTCGCCAGGTTGCGTGCGGCCAGGGCGATGTCCGGCAGTTCGCCGCAGCCGTGGCCGGCCGGATGCGCGGCAAGGATCTGTTCGGTGAGGGTGGTGCCGCTGCGGGGCATTCCGACCACCAGCAGCGGGCGTCGATCCGGGTTGCCCGGCCAGCGCGCGCTGCGGGCCTGCAGACGCGGCCGGTCCAGGGTGGCGATGATCCGGTCCACGGCCCGGGCGAATCCTCGCGGGTCGCCGGGCCCGATCATGCGCCGGCGCGCCGCGTTGGCCTGGTGCCAGCACTCGATCGCGTCGTCGTAGCGGCCGCGGCCGTCGAGGACCTTGCCCAGCTCGTAGCCGATCAGGGCGCGGTCCGGGTCGGGCAGGGCCGAATCGGCCATCAGCACTTGCGCCTGGGTGACCAGCGCGTCGTCGGCCTTGCCGCGATCCAGCCCGAGCAGGCCGCTGATCGGGAAGGCCCATCCGGGCTGGCCGTCCAGCGCGGCGCGATAGGCCCGGCGTGCCGCGTCGCGGTCGCCGACGTCCTCCGCGGTCTGGGCCAGCGCCATCCACAGGTCGCCGTGCGGTTGCCGCGCGGCCGCCTCGCCCAGCAGGGCCAGGGCTTCGTCGTGGCGGCCGAGGCGGTTGCAGGTCTCGGCGGTACGCAGGAGCGCGTGCAGGTCGTCAGGCCGCGCCTGCAGTTGTGCCTGCCACAGCGGCAGCGCGTCGTCCGGGTAGCCGGCGTGGAACTCGGCTTCGGCCAGGGCCGCCGGCAGGCGCGGATGGTCCGGTGCCAGCGCGTGGGTGCGGCGCAGCGCCGCCAGCGCATCGCCGTGGCGGCCCGAGCGCTGCAGGGCCAGGCCCAGCAGGTACCACGCCTGGGCGTGTCCGGGCTGCGCGGCGAGCGTGGCCTGGAAATGCCCGACCGCCTCGCCAGGCCGCCCTTCATGCGCGAGCAGGCAGGCGAACTGGAAGTGCAGCGCGGGATCGCCAGGGACCAGTTCCAGCGCGCGCTGCATGGCCGCCAGGGCCAGGCCCGGCTCGCCCAGGCGCATCGCCGCTTGGGCGATGGCCAGCTGTGGCTGCGGATCGGCGCCGGCGGCGGCCATGGCCGCGCGCAACGCGTCCAGCGCCGGCTCGCGCCGGCCTTCGCGCTCGAGGCTGGCCGCGTGCTGCAGCAGGGATCCGGGTGGCGAAGCAGGGGCCGTCATCGGCAGGTCGAGGGCAGGTGCGGCGGAGGGTGCCCATTATCGCTCGGGGACAGGCACGCACGGTCGCCGCCTTGTGCCGGCGACGGGCGGGAAGGCACGGAGTCGATGGCTTGCGCGCGCGCGGTGCGGCGCGCGGATGAGCGGGGCCTCAGAGCCCCTGCTCGTAACGCACGTAGGGCACGGTGCCTTCGTCGGCGTTGCCGTTGCTCGGCGAGAACGGGTTCTTGCCGCGGGTGACCACGTTCTCCGCCCCCACGGTGAGCTGGCCGCTCCACGGGGTGCGCCAGGTCAGGCCCAGACCCAGGCCTTCCCACTTGCCGTCCGGCTGGCCGGGTACGTCGACCACCCGGCCGATGATGCTGGCGCTGAAGGGGCCATAGCCGCCGCCCACGCTCAGGCTCTTGCTGTCCCAGTGGTCGACCACGGCCGGGGCGGCCTCGGCCAGCGGCACCAGGCGCGCGCGGGCGTAGGTGCCGGCGATGGAAACGTAGGCCTCGGAACCCAGACTCTTCTGTCCGAACACCTGCAGGTCGTTCTGTTCGACCCGGTCGGCGCGGGCCAGGGCGCTGCCTTCGCCGCCCAGCCAGGCCGGCAGCCCGCCGCCCTGGGTGGTACCGGCGGACAGGCCGAAGCGGTTGCCCTGGCGGCTGATGGCCGTGGTGGCCGACAGGCGCCGCGCGGCCCCGGTGGCATGGGAATCGTCGCCCAGGCTGGCCAGCAGGCAATGACTGGCCAGGCTATTGATGTCGCCGCCGCCGGGGCCGTTGCAGAGCAGGCCGAGCGAATCGCCCGCACCCAGGCCGAAGGCGGCATCCAGGGAATTGTTGCCGAAGCGCCAGCGCGCGCCCGGTCCGGTCTGGCCGGTGGGCTCCAGCAGCAGGACTGCCTCGACCTTGCCGCTGCCCTTGTTCCACACCGGCAGCACGGTCTGCTTGGCCTTGTCGTTCCCGGTCGCCCGGTTCTGGGCATGCACGGCCGGGGCCGCGCAGAACGCGGTCAGCAGTACGGCCAGCAATGGCAGGCGGCGCAGGGACATGGCGGTCTCTCAGACCCGCAGGTGGCGGGACAGTTCCCGGACGTGCGGCATCTGGATCGTATGGGATTTACGTTTGATTAACAAGTGCCGTCCCCCCTCTGGACCCCAGGTTCCGGCCTTATTGCAGCCGGTCCGGCGTCGGCGAATTCGCCGCTGGCTGCTCGAACAATACGCTGATTTCGGCCAAAGGGAAGCGATAGCTGCGACCGCAGAAACCGCAGCGGATCTCGGCCTGCCCGGACTCGGCGGCGGCCCGTGCTTCGGTCTCTCCCAGCGACTGCAGCATCGCCCCCACCCGCTCGCGCGAGCAGGTACAACCGAAGGCCAGCGCCTTCTCCGCCAGTTGCTGCGGCGCCTCCTCGTGGAACAGGCGATGCAGCAGTTCCGGTCCCGGGGTGGCGAGCAGTTCGGCGCTGCCGAGGGTGTCGAACAGGGCGCCGGCGCGGGCCCAGCCGTCCAGGTCGCCCTCGTCGCCAGGCAGCTTCTGCAGCATCAGCCCGCAGGCATGCCCGCCATCGGCGGCCAGCAGCAGGCGGCTGGGCAACTGTTCGGACTGGCGGAAGTAATCCTCCAGCACCTCGTCCAGGGTGGCCGAGGACAGTTCCACCAGGCTCTGGTAGCGCAGCGGTTCGCGTGGATCCAGGCCCGGGTTCTCGATGGTGACCGCCAGCGTCGGCTGCGGCAGCAGGCCCAGGTCGGCGGGCGCGTCGGCACCTTCGTCGAGCTGGACGATGCCGCGCAGGCTGCCGGCGGCGGTGCATTCGGCGAACAGCAGCCTCAGCCCGGCGGCGGCGCGTAGCTGCAGCGACAGGCGGCCGTCGACCTTGGCGTGCGCGGTCAGCAGCGCGGCGGCGGCGCAGGCCTGGCCCAGCAGCCGCTGCGCGCCGGGCGGGTAGCTGGCATGCGCGAGCAGTTCCAGCCAGCTGTGGTGCAGGCGCACGTGCACGCCGCGCACGCCGGCGCGGGGCAGCAGGAAGCGCAGCAGCGAGTCGCTTTCGTTCACAGTTCCCCCAGGTCGGCGCTGTCGCCGTAGAAACCCGTCAGCCCGGCGGTGATGCGGACGACCAGGTCGCGTTCGAGCGGCGTGAGCAGCGGATGCCAGACGTCGAAGATCAGGACCACGCGCAGGCGGTCGCTGTGGTTCCACGCCTCGTGGCGGATGGTGTCGTCGAACATCACCAGCTTGCCCGGTTCCCAGACATGGATCTCCTCGCCCACCCGCAAGGCGCAGTCGGGCGGGACGATCAGCGGCAGGTGCACGGTCAGGCGCGCATTGGTGGCGCCATGGTGCGGCGGGATGTGCACGCCCGGCTTGAGCGCCGAGAAGAACGACACCGGCGCGCGGCCCGGCACCTTCATCTGTGGCGCCCGGGCGAGCGCGGCCTCGGTCTTCGGGCAGCGGTCGGCCTGGTGCCCGATGCGGCGGCCGTGCTTCCACAGGAAGTAGGCGCCCCAGTCGAGGTTGCGGTCCAGCGGGGCGAACTGGCCCTGCGGCTCGCCCTCCGGGGTCTGCACGTAGGGTTCGAAACCCTCGTCCCGCTCGAGCAGGGCGTGCAGTTCGGCAAGCACGTCGGGAAAGGCGGCCTCGACCTCAGGCGCCCAGTCGAAGTCCTCGCGATGGAAGATCGGGATCGCGGGCAGGCGCGGGATCGGCAGGGTCAGTGGTTTGGCGACGACGAAGCTGCGGCGCCCGGACAGGATGTCCAGGCTGTGGCGCATGCGCTCGGTTTCGCGCCGGTCGTGGCCTTGCAGCAGCGTGGCCACGCTGTCTTCCAGGTGCGCGGCCAGTTCGTCCCGGGTACGTTTCACCGCGGCCTGCGCGTGCAGGACCAGTTGCTGCATGTGCGCCTGCTGCTGCAGCGCCTCCGGCATGTAGGTCAGCGTGTTGCCCCAGTGCAGGCCGGCCGCGCGCGCCTGGCCGGTCTGCTCCAGCAGGCGCGCCTTCTCCATCTGGGGTACCCAGGCGCTCGGATCGATCTGGATGGCGGTGTCGATCGAAGCCAGCGCCCGTTCCAGGTCGCCGCCGATGGCATGCAGTCGCGACAGGCTGGCATGGGCCATGGCCAGGCGCGGGTCGGAGGCCACCGCGCGTTCCAGGTAGGACCGTGCCAGCGCCAGGTCGCCGCGTCCCAGGGCCTGGGTCCCCAACTGGTTCAACGCAGTGGAATGAGTCGGGTCCAGCGCCACGACCTTTTCCCACAGGCCGCGGGCTTCCTGCGGGCGCCCGTGGCGGGTGAGGGTTTCGGCCTCGGCGACCAGGGCCGCCAGGTGCGGGGAAGGGTGGGTGTCCATGCGGGAGGCCGTGCGGGAGTGGCCGGCGCATTATCATTCCGGCGAAGGCGCACAGACAGGGGGGGGGCGGGCCATTTCGGACGATGCGGACAGGAAGGGATGGCGGCGGCGCTGGCGATGGCTGCTGTGGCTGCCGCTGCTGTTCGTGCTGGCGACCGCGCTGCAGGTGGCGACGCTGCGCTTCCTCGACCCGCCGACCTCGGCGTTCATGCTGGCGCGGCAGGGCGAAGCCTGGCGCCAGGGCGACTGGGGCTTTCGCGTGGCCCACGACTGGCGCGACCTCGACCAGATCTCGGCGTACCTGCCGCTGGCGGTGATCGCCGCCGAGGACCAGCGTTTCGCCACCCATCCGGGTTTCGATGTGGAGGCGATCGAGAAGGCGATCGACCACAACGCGCGCGGCAAGCGAGTGCGCGGCGGCAGCACGATCAGCCAGCAGGTGGCCAAGAACCTGTTCCTGTGGCAGGGCCGCAGCTGGCTGCGCAAGGGCCTGGAGGCCTGGTACACGCTGCTGATCGAGGCCCTGTGGCCGAAGACCCGGATCCTGGAGGTATACGTGAACGTGGCCGAGTTCGGCGACGGCATCTACGGCGCCCAGGCCGCCGCGCGCAGTTACTGGGACAGGGATGCCTCCGCACTGAGCGCCGAACAGAGTGCGCGCCTGGCCGCGGTGCTGCCGGCGCCGCGGCGCTACAGCGCGGCCCGGCCCGGCCCGTACGTGCAGCGCCGCGCGGCATGGATCCAGCGGCAGATGCGCCAGTTGGGCGGGCGCGAATACCTGGACGAACTCGACTGAGCAAGGCCGGTCCCCGCCCGCCACCTGCGGCGGCGGCGCGATGGGCCGCCCCCCCCGCAGTGGCCGTGGCCGCCGCGGTTGCCTACCATCGGCGGCCTATGGACCCAGGATCACGCCACGACCTGCTGACGGTGGTGGTGGCTGCCCACGACGAGGTCGAGGCGCTGCCGCTGCTGCATCCGCGCATCCGCGACGCGCTGGCGCGCGTGGATGGCCTGCGCACGCGGGTGCTGTACGTGGACGACGGCAGCGGCGACGGCACCTGGGAGGTGCTGCGGGGGATCGCCGTGGCCGATCCGCAGGTGGCGCTGCTGCGGCTGTCGCGCAACTTCGGCAAGGAGGCGGCGCTGACTGCCGGCCTGGACCGGGTGACCGAGGGTGCGGCGATGATCCTCGACGCCGATGGCCAGGATCCGCCCGAACTGATCCCGGAATTCGTCGCCCGCTGGCGCGAGGGCTGGGACGACGTCTACGGCACCCGCGTCGCGCGCGAGGGCGAGGGCTGGCTGAAGCGTGCCACCGCCGCGGCCTTCTACCGGGTGATGCGCAGGCTCTCGCACACACCGGTGCCGGCCGACACCGGCGACTACCGGCTGCTGTCGCCGCGGCTGCTGGCCGCGCTGCGCGAACTGCGCGAGCGGCACCGGTTCATGAAGGGGTTGTTCGGCTGGGTCGGCTTCAATCGCATCGCCCTGCCGTACCGGCGCGCGCCGCGGCTGGCCGGGCGCAGCAAGTTCGGCTTGTGGCGGTTGTGGAACCTCGCCCTGGAGGGCATCACCAGTTTCTCCACCGCGCCGTTGCGGGTGGCCACCTACGTCGGCCTGTTCACGGCCCTGGCCGCGTTCGTCGGCGGCATGACGGTGGTGGCCAAGACCCTGCTCTGGGGCGACCCCGTCGCCGGCTGGCCGACGATGATGGTGGTGATCCTGTTCCTGGGCGGGGTGCAGCTGATCGCGCTGGGCATGATCGGCGAATACCTGGGGCGGCTGTACGACGAAGCCAAGCGACGGCCGATCTACCTGGTCGACGCGTGGCAACCGGCGGCGGCCGGAGTATCCTGCCCTGGCCAACCCAGCGAAGGAGGCGGGCATGCGCACGGTGCGTCAACTGCTGGCGGACAAGCCGGCTGAGGTCCACGCGGTGGCGCCCGAGGCGCCGGTGATCGAGGCGATCCGGCTGATGGCGGACAAGTCGGTCGGCGCGCTGGTGGTGCTGCGCGGCGGGGCGCTCGCAGGGATCCTCTCCGAGCGCGACTACGCACGCAAGGTGGTGCTGCAGGGCCGGTCCTCGGCCGACACCCCGGTGAGCGCGATCATGACCGCCGAGGTGTTGACGGTGGCGCCGGACACCTCGGTGCCGGCCTGCATGCGCAAGATGACCGAGCGTCGCATCCGCCACCTGCCGGTGGTGGAAGACGGGCGCGTGGTCGGGGTCATTTCCATCGGCGACCTGGTCAAGGCGGTGATGGCCGACCAGCAGGAACAACTGGAGCAGTTGCAGCGCTACATCGCCGGGTGAGCGCAGCCCCCGTTGCCCCCGGATGACCGGACCCCGTCCGGCGAAGGCCGCGGGGAGGGTGCCAGCGGCCGCAAGGCCTCATGCCACCTGTGCGGCCACCGCCACGAAGTGGCAGACGCTGCCGGCGATCACGAACAGGTGCCAGATCGCGTGCGCATAGGGAATCGACTCGCGGTGGTAGAAGTAGGTACCCAGGGTGTAGAACACGCCGCCGGCGAGCAGCCAGCCCAGGGTCCAGGCGTCGATCGAGGCCAGCATCGGCTTCATCGCCACCACCACCAGCCAGCCCATCGCCACGTAGATCGCGGTGGACAGGCGCGGATAGCGGCCGGTGTAGAAGAGCTTGAACACCACCCCGGCCAGGGCCAGGGTCCAGATCGCCGCGAACAGGCCCCAGCCCCACGGCCCGCGCAGGCCGACCAGGGTGAACGGGGTGTAGGTACCGGCGATCAGCAGGTAGATCGCGCAATGGTCGAACACCTTGAGCCGGCCCTTGGCGATCGGATGCTGGATCGCGTGGTACAGGGTGGAGGCGGTGTACAGCAGCAGCAGGGTGATCCCGAACACGATCGCCCCGGCCAGTTGCCAGCCGTCGCCGCCGATCGCGGCCAGGGTGATCAGGACTGCGCCGCCGGCCAGCGCCGCGGCGGCGCCCACGCCATGGGTCAGGGCGTTGGCGATCTCGTCGCGGATCTCGGCCAGGTGGTCGCCGCGGCGCCAGGCGCGCAGGGCGCGGAAGTTCGGGGTCGGGGTGCTCATGGCGGCAATTTACCGCAATGCAGCATCGGCTGGGATGAACGGCCGCCCGCCGCCGCGCCTCAGTCGACCCCCACCGCGTGCGCGTGCTCGCGGGTGGCCAGGAAGCGGACCCCGGGGGCGCGTTCCTCGGCCAGTTGCAGGTTGACCCGGGTCGGGGCCAGGTAGACCAGTTCCCCGGCCGCGTCGATGGCCAGGTTCATCGCGTTCTTCTCGCGGAACTCCTCCAGCTTCTTCGCGTCCTCGCAGCGGATCCAGCGCGCGGTGGCCACGCCCACCTGCTCGAAGCTGGCATCGACCCCGTACTCGTCCTTGAGCCGGTAGGCGACCACTTCGAACTGGAGCACGCCCACCGCGCCCAGGATCAGGTCGTTGCTCATCAGCGGGCGGAAGAACTGGGTGGCGCCTTCCTCGGACAGCTGGGCCAGGCCCTTCTGCAGCTGCTTGAGCTTGAGCGGATCGCGCAGGCGCGCGCGCCGGAACAGTTCCGGGGCGAAGTTGGGGATCCCGGTGAACGACAGCGCCTCGCCCTCGGTGAAGGTGTCGCCGATGGAGATGGTGCCGTGGTTGTGGATGCCGATCACATCCCCGGAATACGCCTCGGCGGCGATCTCGCGGTCGGAAGCCATGAAGGTCAGCGCATTGGCCAGCTTCACTTCCTTGCCGCTGCGCACGTGGAAGGCCTTCATCCCGGCGCTGAACCTGCCCGAGCACACGCGCATGAACGCCACCCGGTCGCGGTGCTGCGGATCCATGTTCGCCTGGATCTTGAACACGAAGCCGGTCAGCTTCTCCTCCTGCGGCGCGACCTCGCGCCCGGTGGTGGCGTGCGGCTGCGGCGGCGGCGCGTGCTCGACGAAGAAGTCCAGCAGCGGCTGCACGCCGAAGTTGTTCACGCCGGAGCCGAAGAACACCGGGGTCTGCTCGCCGCGCAGGTAGGCGTCCTTGTCGAACGGATGGCTGGCGCCCTGCACCAGTTCCAGTTCCTCGCGCAGCTGCGCCAGCATCTGCGCGCCGATCTTCTCCTCCAGTCCCGGCGCATCGAGCGAGGGGAAGATGGTCGAATCCTGGCGGGTGAAGTTGCGCCCCGGCTCGTACAGATGCACCTCGCCGCTGACCAGGTGGACCACGCCCTTGAGGCGCTGGCCCATGCCGATCGGCCAGGTCACCGGCGCGCACTGGATGCCCAGCACGGTCTCGACCTCGTCGAGCAGGTCGATCGGGTCCTTGCCCTCGCGGTCGAGCTTGTTGACGAAGGTCATGATCGGGGTGGTGCGCAGCCGGCACACCTCCATCAGCTTGATCGTGCGCTCCTCCACGCCCTTGGCCACGTCGATCACCATCAGCGCCGAGTCCACCGCGGTGAGCACGCGGTAGGTGTCCTCGCCGAAGTCGGCGTGGCCGGGCGTGTCGAGCAGGTTGACGATCCGCCCCTCGTAGGGGAACTGCATCACCGAGGAGGTCACCGAGATGCCGCGCTCCTTCTCCAGCGCCATCCAGTCCGAGGTGGCGTGGCGCGCGGCCTTGCGGCCCTTCACCGAACCGGCCATCTGGATCGCCCCGCCGAACAGCAGCAGCTTCTCGGTCAGCGTGGTCTTGCCGGCGTCGGGGTGCGAGATGATCGCGAAGGTACGCCGGCGCGCGGCTTCGGTGGAGACTTCGGACATGGGGCGGGCGCCGCAGGGCGCGCTCGGGTTGGGAAAGGCCGGCGATTATACGGGGCCGGGCATCCAGCCACTCCAAGCCATCGATATCAAGGGCACTGGACTCCCGCCTGCGCGGGAGTGACATGCAAAGGCCAGTTTGACCGGAGGCTCCCCAGCGCGATGGGGTTCAGTTCGCCAGCCACGGATGCGGCAGGGCCTTGAGCCGGGCCAGCGCCCATCCATGCAGCACGGCACCGGCGAGCGTCGCGGCGCTCCACGCCGGGAGCAGCCAGGCCGGCGCGGTGAACTTGCTGCCGGTGGCCACCATCATGCTGGCCAGCACCGCCAGGATCAGGGCCACCATCAGTGCCCCGCAGCCCCAGCGCGCCACCCGCGAATGCAGCGAGAGCAGTGTCGAGGCGGCCAGCAGCAACATGCCGGCGGCGAAGATCCAGAGCAGCAGGTGGTAATAGGGACGCGGCGCTCCCACGGCCAGGCCGAAACCGGCCATCACCGCCAGCGCCGGCAGGCCGCGGCCGATGGCCTGTCGCAGCATGTGCCCGGACAGGGAGGCCGCCGCGTTGCGGGGCAGGCCGGGCAACAGGGCCAGCTCGTGCAGGCCCATGGCGGGCCGGGCGAACAGCGATTGCAGGCGGATCATCGGGGCGAAGGCCACGCTCATCACCATGATCGGCGCGAACTGCAGGCCGACGTGAACCTTGCCGTCGCCGGTGCCGAGCAACAACCAGAACAGCGCCACGGCCACGATCGGGCCCTGGGTGCCGAGCATGCTCTTGAACGTGCTGCGGCCGAACCCCGGGCCCAGCGCGATCGCCAGCGCCTGCTGCGGATGGCGGCGCAACTCACTGCCCACGGGCGTGTCCTGCATGAACAAGCGGGAGTTGTAGCTGTCCTGCTGTGCCTGATCGAGCGAGGCGAAGCCGCTGCGGGCGAATGCCACCGCCATCGGGGTCGACCAGGTGCCCATGGCGCCGCGCCGCTTGCCGATCCAGGCCCAGCACAGGGCGGCGGCCGCCAGCAGCAGCACGGTGAGGCCGGGAAGCAGCGCGGGAGACAGCAGCACCGCGGCCACGGCATCGTCGTCGATCCCGACCAGCAGCCGGCTGGCCGGGACGCCCGCGGCGATGAGCGCGAACATCGTCCACGGCGGCATGCTCGTCCACAGCAACCCGGCCGCCATGCCCGCCGCCAGTGCGGACACGGCCAGCGCTAGGTCGATGTGTGACGACAGCGCATGCACCAGCGCCGGCAGCAGCACCACGCCACCCATCGCCACGCAGGCGCACGCCAGCAGCGGGCGGCGCCAATGCGGCAGGCGCAGCGCCGAGGCGGTCACGCATATCCCCAGCAGCCGGCCACCTGCGAGCATCGCCCAGAACATGGTGAGCATCGCCGCCAACGTCAGGGCCAGGTACGCCGGCCCGGGATCCGTGCCGCCGAGCAGGGCCAGCGCGGGGCCGGCCGCGATGCCCACCACGACCAGTGCGTTGGCCCAGCCACCCGCGGCGGCGACCAGGCGCAAGGCGGTGGCGAACGGCAGTGGCTGATGCGAGGGAAGGATTGCGGCATTCATCCGGCCACCTCCACGAACAGGTCCTCCAGGCCGAGCCCGTCCATGCGCACGCCTTCGATCCGCTGCAGTTCGGCCCGCCCGGCGGGCGAGGCCAGCACCAGGACCAGGCCGCCGTCGTCGAGCCGGTGCCGCGCCAGTTCGCCCGGCAGCGCGGCGGGCACGTGTCCGCTGGCTGCCGCGGGCACCACCGCCCGCACCACGTCGTCCTTGAGGTCGTCCAGCGCGCGGTCCAGCAGCAGGCGGCCTTCGTGCAGGAACGCCACCCGTGAGGCGACCCGTTCCAGGTCGCTGACGATGTGGCTGGAGAACAGCACGGTGGTGCCGCTGTCGAGGGCCTGTTCGACGATCCCGCGCAGCAGTTCGCGCCGTGCCACCGGATCCAGCGCCGAGGCCGGTTCGTCCAGCACCAGCAGCGCCGGACGCGGCGCCAGTGCGCGCGCCAGGGCCAGGCGCTGCGCTTCGCCGGGGGAGAGCTTGCCGATCGCGCGGGATGGATCCAGGTCCCAGCGCCGCAGCAGCGCCGCCGCGTGGGCGGGATCCCAGTCCGGATAGAGCTGGCCCAGGTAGGAGAACAATTGTCCGATCTTCATCCAGCCGAACGCCTGCGGCTGCTGTGGCACGTAGCCCAGTCGCGCCTTGCGCGCATCGTCCAGATGCAGCGCCGGTGCGCCCATCACCCGCGCCTGTCCGTCCTGCGGACGCAGCAGGCCCAGCAGGCAGCCGATTAGGGTGCTCTTGCCGGCGCCGTTGCGGCCGATCAGGCCCAGCACCTCGCCCTGGCGCAATTCCAGGTCCACCCCGCGCAGGATTTCGCGCGAGCCGTAGGCCAGGCGCAGGCCGTCGGCGGACAGCGGGATCCGCAGGTCCACGGCGGCGTGTTCGATCGTCGGTACGGCCCGTGCGTTCATCGTTCGTCCTCTCCAAGCAGTTGCCGCAGCCGCGCCAGCACGCGGTCGGCGGGAAGTTCCAGTTCGCGGCTGTGGCGGGCGGCCTCGCGCAGCGCCGGTTCCAGCAGTTGCATGCGCGCGGCCAGGCTGCCGCCGCGGTTGTCGCGCGCGGCCACCGCCATGCCCTTGCCGCGCAGCCGTTCCAGCACGCCCTCGGCTTCGAGCTGGCTGTAGGCGCGGGACACGGTCATCGGGTTGATCGCATGCGCGGCGGCCACCTCGCGCACCGAGGGCAGGCCGTCGCCGGGCCGCAACTGGCCGGCGGCGACCAGGCGCCGCAACTGCTCGGCGATCTGGCGGTAGATCGGCTCGGGCGAGGCGGGGTCGACGTGGAGGATCCGTGCATCCATGTGTATCAATACAACAATACACTTGGGGAAATGTCAAGCCCTGCCGAGGGGCCGGGCCGGCGCCCGGGCGGGCGTGAGGTCGTGGTGCGCTGCGGCCGGGACCATGCGAGTGGAGCGGGCCGCCGTTCAGCGGGAGGGGACGGAAGCGCCCTGCGCCGTGGTCTCGTCGCGCGCGAACTTCAGCTCGCCGGCGTCGGCGAACATGCGGAACGGGATCGAACGCAACTGCATGCCGGCGTTGGCCTGCACCGCGAAGTGCAGGTGCGGGGCGGTGCTGAAGCCGGTGTTGCCGGAGCGGGCGATGCGCTGGCCCTGGCGCGCCCGCTCGCCGATCCGTACGGCCGCGCTTCCGGCCTGTAGGTGCGCATAGACCGCCATGCTGCCGTCGTCGTGGAGGATGCGGACGGCATGGCCGGTGCGCGGGTCGCCGGCCACGATCTCCAGCACCACCCCGTCGCGCGCGGCCAGTACCGGCGTACCCTCGGGCAGGGCGAAATCCACGGCGTAGTAGTTGGCCGGGTCGGCGTGGCTGTAGTGGCCGCCGAAGCCCTGGTCCAAGCGCACGGGCGCGCCCTCGAACGGCAGCCGGTAGGGGGCGTCGAGCGCCCGCGCCCGCGGGTCGCCCGGTACCTGGACCAGGTCCAGGGTGAAACCGTCCACGGCCTGCGCACCGTCCCGGTACAACCGCGCCAGGATGCGTGCGGCATGGGCGGGCAGCACCGCCTCGGCCGGCAGCCCGGGGGCCGGGCGCAGGCCTTCGCCGCCGGTCAGCGCCAGGCGCACCTGCACCGGTCCGGGCAGCGGATTGGACACCTCGACGTCGTAGTGGCTGCCGCGGTCGTGCACCTGCAGGCGTACCGGCGCAGCGGGTGGTGCAGGCGCCAGGCCCGCGGCGGCGTGCGCAGGCAGCGGGGCTGGCGCGGCCGGCACGGATTCGCGCTTCAGCGGCCAGAAACGCGCCGCCGCCGGCGCGACCGGCAGCAGGGCAAGCTGCAACAGCAGGAGGGCCGCGCCGGTCGTGAGGGCGCGGCGCCGGTTCATGGCCGGCAGGCCGGTGCCAGTTGCAGGGTTTGCGCCACTGTGCCCAGGTCGAAGGCGGACACCGCACTGTCCGCGTGCAGCGCGTACAGCACGCCGTGCGGGAAGCGGGCGCTGGGGCCGGCCAGGGCCACCCCGTCGGTCATCGCGGTGCGTTCGCCGCTGAACTCGCCGGCCGGGGCCAGGGTGTCGCGCTCGAACACCCGGAACCGGGTCGGATCGACCTGGTCGGCGGCGATCCAGTAGCCACCTTCGCCGCACGGCCACAACACCACGCCCTCGGCATCGCCGGTAAACGCCGGCAGGCTGCGTCCCAGGTACTGGCCCTGCAGCGAATACTCGCGCAGGGTCGATCCGGTCCGGTAGTCCTCGTCGGCGACCAGCAGGCGGCCCCGGGCCACGTCGCCGGCGATCGACTCGACCATGCGCAGGGCGCCGGCCTCGCCGGTGTCGCCGAACGCACCGAGGTAGCGCGCCTCCAGCCGGCCGTCGCGCACGGCCACCCGGTAGCGCTTGACCCGCTCGGCCAGCCGTTCGCGCGGGGGCAGCACGCGGTTGGCGAAATCGGCCATGAAGCTGTCGGTGACGTAGGCGGTGACCGCGCCGGCCTCGCGCGTGTCCAGCCAGATCCCGTAGGGCGTGAGCAGTTGGTCCTGGCCGAACTGGCCGACCGGCTCGAATCCAGGCAGGCGCAGCACCTGCACCCGGGCGCCGTCGCGTTCGACCACGAACAGCAGGTCGCCGGCCACGGCGATCCCGTTGGGGCGGCGGAACTGGCCCGGGCCGGTACCCGGGCCGCCGCTGGCGCCGATCCGCGCGCCGGTGTCGGCATCGAACACCAGCAGGCGCTGGCCGTCCTTGGCGGTGGCGATCAGCCAGCGCCCGCCGTCGGGACGATGCCAGACCGCCAGTGAATCCATTTCCTCGCCGGCGCTGGCCGCCGAGGTCCAGGCCTCGGCGATGCGGGCCGGAGTGGCGGCCGGGAGCGAGGCGGGAAGCAGGCAGGCGACGAGCAGCGCTGCCGCGCAAAACAAGGGGCGGTAACGGGGGAGCATGGAGGCAATTATCGACGGGACGGGCGTCGCAGGAAAGAAGTATCCATCCTTCCATCCGGATGAAACGATTGACAGGCGCCGAAACGGATGGCAGTCTGGACCGGCCATCGAGACCGGCGGAGGGACAGGCCCTTTGATGCCGGGGCAGCCAGCGGGCGCGCAAGCGTTCCGCGTTGGTGCCAAATCCTGCGGGGACCCCTGCGGTCTGCCGGAAGATGGTTCGACCCGTGCCAGCGCACGGCGAACGCGGGCCCCGCGAAGGCTCGATGGCGGTTTTCCCCTCGGAACCCCGCCATGAGCCTCGTGAACGCCGCCCCGTCACCCGAACATCCCGAAACCTGCACCGGCGCCACGACCGCCGATGCCGCCGCGCCGACCGCGCAGCGCGGCGAGATCGCGGTGGCGCTGCCGATGCGCCATGCCGGCGTGCGCACCACGGCCCTGCGCTACGAGTTGCAGGGCCCGGCCGGCGCGCCGGTGGTGTTCCTCGCCGGCGGCATCTCCGCCCACCGCCACGCCTCGGCCAGCGCGGCCTTCGCCGAGGCCGGCTGGGCCAATGCCCTGGTCGCCGCCGGGCGCGCGCTGGACCCTGCGCGCCACCGCATCCTCGCCTTCGACTACGTCGGCGCCGATGGCAAGCTGGATGCGCCGATCGACACCAGCGACCAGGCCGACGCCATCGCCCTGCTGCTGGACGCGCTGGAGATCGACCGCCTGCGCGCCTTCGTCGGCTACTCCTACGGGGCCATGGTCGGCCTGCAGTTCGCCGCGCGCCATCCTTCGCGCCTGCAGCGGCTGGTCGCGGTCAGCGGCGCGCACAAGCCGCATCCCTACGCCTCGGCCTGGCGTGCGCTGCAGCGCCGCGCGGTGGCGCTGGGCCAGCTGCAGTGCGCCGACGCGCAAGGGCTGGCCCTGGCCCGGCAGTTCGCGATGCTCAGCTACCGCACCCCGGAGGAATTCGGCGAGCGCTTCGACAGCGTGCCGGAAATCGTCAACGGCCGGGTGCGCTGCGCTGCCGAGGACTATCTGGACGCGGCCGGCGCGCAGTACGTGGCCCGCACGCCGGTGACCGCGTACCTGCGCCTGTCCGAGTCCATCGACCTGCACCGGATCGATCCGGCCGCCGTCGCGGTGCCGGTGAACGTGGTGGCGGTGGAAGGTGATCGCCTGGTGCCGTTGGCCGATTCGGTGGCCCTGGTCGAGGCCCTGCACGGCCGCGGCCAGTTGCGCGTGCTGCGCTCGCCGTACGGCCACGACGCCTTCCTCAAGGAAACCGACCGCATCGACCTCATCCTCGCCGCCGTGCTCGGCGATACCGGAGCCCAACCGTGACCCAGGATTCCTCCCCCGCCACCGACCGCACCGCCTGTCGCCCGGCCACCTCGGCGGTACGCGCCGGGATCGATCGCGACACCGCCTACGGCGCGGTCACCCCGCCGATCGTGCTGTCGAGCAACTTCAGCTTCGACGGCTTCGGCAACAAGCGCCAGTACGACTACACCCGCAGCGGCAACCCGACCCGCGACCTGCTGGGCGAGGCGCTGGCCGAGCTGGAAGGCGGCGCCGGCGGCGTGGTCACCGCCACCGGCATGGGTGCGATCACCCTGGTGCTCAACGCGCTGCTGCAGCCGGGCGAACGCCTGGTGGTGCCGCACGATGCCTACGGCGGCAGTTGGCGCCTGTTCAACGCGCTGGCGGCCAAGGGCCACTTCGAACTGATCACCGCCGACCTGACCGACCCGCGCTCGCTGGCCGATGCGCTGGCGCAGTCGCCGAAACTGGTGCTGGTCGAGACCCCTTCCAACCCGTTGCTGCGGATCACCGACCTGCGCTTCGTGATCGAGGCCGCGCACAAGGCCGGCGCACTGGTGGCGGTGGACAACACCTTCCTCTCGCCGGCGCTGCAGAAGCCGCTGGCATTCGGTGCCGACCTGGTGCTGCATTCGACCACCAAGTACATCAACGGCCACAGCGACGTGGTCGGCGGCGCGGTGGTGGCGCGCGACCCGGAACTGCACCAGCAACTGGCGTGGTGGGCCAATGCGCTGGGCCTGACCGGCTCGCCGTTCGACAGCTTCCTGACCCTACGCGGGTTGCGCACGCTGGACGCGCGCCTGCGGGTGCACCAGGAGAACGCCGCGGCCATCGCCGCGCTGCTCGATGGTCATGCGGCGGTGGAGAAGGTGTATTTCCCCGGCCTGACCTCGCATCCGGGCCACGCGCTGGCCGCGCGCCAGCAGGCCGGCTTCGGCGCAATGCTCAGCTTCGAGTTGCGAGGCGGCGTCGATGACGACCAGGAGCGCGCCGTGCGCGCCTTCGTCGAGGCGCTGCGCTGGTTCACCCTGGCCGAATCGCTGGGCGGGGTGGAGAGCCTGGTCGCGCATCCGGCGACCATGACCCATGCGGCGATGACCGCCGAAGCGCGGGCCAAGGCCGGCATCTCCGATGGGTTGCTGCGGCTGTCGGTCGGGATCGAGGCCAGCGAGGACCTGCTCGCCGACCTGGCCGGTGCGCTGGACGCGGCGGCGCGCGTCTGCGCCGTGCAGGCACAGAAGGTCGTCGACGCGTGAACGCGGTGGCCGGGCTGCGGCCGCAGCCCGATACCGGCATGCAAGCCGCTGTCGCGGCGCTGCTGCGCGCGGCCGTGGCCGCCCCAGGCCAGTCGCGCCTCAGCACTCGATGACATTCACCGCCAGGCCGCCGCGGCTGGTTTCCTTGTACTTGTCCTGCATGTCGCGGCCGGTATCGCGCATGGTCTTGATCACCTTGTCCAGGCTGACCTTGTGCTGGCCGTCGCCGCGCATGGCCATGCGCACGGCGTTGATCGCCTTGACCGAGCCCATCGCGTTGCGCTCGATGCAGGGGATCTGGACCAGGCCTCCGATCGGGTCGCAGGTCAGGCCCAGGTTGTGCTCCATGCCGATCTCGGCGGCGTTCTCGATCTGGCCGGGGTTGCCGCCCAGCGCCGCGGCCAGGCCGGCGGCGGCCATCGAGCAGGCCACGCCCACTTCGCCCTGGCAGCCGACCTCGGCGCCGGAGATCGAGGCGTTTTCCTTGTAGAGGATGCCGATGGCGGCGGCGGTGAGCAGGAAGTCGAACACGCCCTGTTCGTTGCTGCCGGGGCAGAAACGGTCGTAGTAGTGCAGCACCGCCGGGATGATCCCGGCCGCGCCGTTGGTCGGGGCGGTGACCACGCGGCCGCCGGCGGCGTTCTCCTCGTTCACCGCCAGTGCGTAGAGGTTGACCCAGTCCAGGGTGGTCAGCGGGTCGCGCATCGCCGCCTCGGGCTTGGAGGCCAGTTCGCGGTGCAGTGCGGGGGCGCGGCGGACCACGTGCAGGCCGCCGGGCAGGGTGCCGTCGTTGCGGATGCCGCGGGCCACGCAGGACTGCATCGCCTGCCACAGTTCACGCAGGCCATCGCGGATCTGCTCGTCGCTGCGCCAGGCGCGCTCGTTGGCGAACATCAGCTGGGCGATGGACAGGCCGGTCTCGCGGCAGCGCGCCAGCAACTGCTCGCCGCTGGAGAACGGATGCGGCAGCGCGGTGTCGTCGGCGACGATGCGGTCCTCGGCCGCCTCGTCCTGGTTGACCACGAAGCCGCCGCCGACCGAGTAGTAGTCGCGGGTGGCGATTTCCGCGCCGTCGGCGTCGTAGGCGGTGAAGCGCATGCCGTTGGTGTGGAACGGCAGCTTCTGGCGTTTGTTCATCACCAGGTCGCGCTTCTCGTCGAAGGCGACGGTGGGGCCGCCGGGCAGGTGCAGCGTCTTTTCCCTGCGGATGCGTTCGAGCGTGGCCGGGATGATGTCCGGGTCGACCCGGTTGGGCAGGTGACCCTCCAGGCCCAGCAGCACCGCCTTGTCGGTGCCGTGGCCGCGGCCGGTCAGGGCCAGTGAACCGAACACCTCGGCGCGGATCCGCGCGACCCGGTCCAGTTGCCCCGGCTCGGCCAGCCAGCGCTGGACGAAGCGCGCGGCCGCGCGCATCGGCCCGACCGTGTGCGAGGAACTGGGGCCGATGCCGATCTTGAACAGGTCGAAGGTGCTGACGGCCATGCGGATGCCGGGACGCGGAGGGAAAGCGGCATTGTATGGGGTCGCGCCCGGAGCGGGCACGACGCACTGCGGGTGCGTCGGGTCGCGGCGGCGGGGGGTACCCTGTATGCCCGCCCCAGCCTTGTGCCCGCCGATGGTCCGCTACGTCCTCTACCAGCGCGACGACTGCCACCTGTGCGACCAGGCGCTGGAGGTGTTGGCCGCCGCGCGCCTGCCCGAGCCGGAAAGCGTGTTCATCGACGGCGACGACGCCCTGGAGCGGCGCTACGGCGTGCGCGTGCCGGTGCTGCGCGAGCTCGGCAGCGGCGCCGAACTGGACTGGCCGTTCGACGTGGCGGCGGTCAGGACGTGGATGGATTGATCCGCACTTTCCTGTTGTGGCGCCGGCCGACGACCGGCGCCACGGGTGGAGCGCGGTGGCGGCAGGTTCAGGGCGACTTGAACAGGACCTTGGTGCTGATCGCGACTTCGTCCGGAATGGTCTTGGTGTCCGCCCAGTCGCCGTCGCCGACCCCGAAGTCCAGGCGCTTGACCGTGGCCTTGCCCTGCAGCACCGGCTGCGCGCCTCCGCTCCAGGTGAAGGTCAGGGTCACCGGCTTGCGCACCCCGTGCAGTTCCAGGGTGCCGTCGGCGGCGTAGCGGCCGTCGTCCAGCTTGCGGAAGCCTTCGGCGCGGTAGCGGGCCTGGGCGAACTTGCCGATGTCGAAGAAGTCGGTGCCCTTCAGGGTCGAATCGCGCTCGCCGTTGCCGGTATCGGCACTGGCCAGGCCGATGCTCACGTCCAGCTTGCCCGCTTCCGGCCTGGCCGGGTCGAAGCTCAGGACGGTATGGAAATCGCCGAAGCGGCCGGTGAACAGTTCGCCGTCGTAGCGGCTGGCGAAGGCCAGGGTGGAGCCGGGTGCCTGCACGTAGTCGGCGGCCGCGGCGAGCGGGGCGGAGAGCAGGGCGGCGAGCGCCGCGGCAACTGCGGCGGGAGTGGTGAGTTTGATCGTCATCGGGAATCCTGCTTCGGGGGAACGGCGATCCAGCCGCGTGGCAGCATCCGCGCCAGGGTCTGATCGCGCTGGATGAAGTGGTGGTAGAGCGCGGCGCCGGCATGTGCCACGACCAGCGCCATCAGCAGCCAGAACAGCCATTCGTGGGCGCCGTGCGCGTTCGCGGCCAGGGCCTCGTCCGGGGCGACGAGCTTGGGCACCTCGACCAGGCCGAACCAGCGCAAGGGCCGCAGGCCGCTGGCCGAGTCGAGCATCCAGCCCGACATCGGGATGGCCAGGATCAACAGGTAGATCGCGCCGTGGGTGGCCGCGGCCAGCAGCGCCTGCCAGCGCGGCGTGCCGGGCACCGGCCGCGGCGCGCCGGCGTACACGCGCCAGCCGATGCGCACCACCACCAGCGCCAGCACGGCCAGGCCCAGCGACTTGTGCGCGGTGTACACCCAGAAGTACTTCGGCGAACGCGGCAGTTCGCCCATCACCAGGCCGACGAGGCCGATCAGCAGGATCAGCGCGGCGATGGTCCAGTGCAGGCACTGGCTCACGCCGCCCCAGCGGTCGACGGTGTTCTTCAGGCTCATGGCGTGGCGGGCTCCTGGCGGTTGGGCGGAGAAGAAGGCGCATCGTCCCGGTCGCCGTCGTGCGCGGCGGGCGCGGGGAGGTCGCCGGACGGCGCAGCGCCATCGCCGCGCGCGTGGCGTTCGCCGCTGCGCGTGGCTTCGGCCTCGATCCGCAATTCGACCCGGTCGCCGATGGCCGACGGCCAGGCGTCGATGCCGAACTCGGCGCGGCTGAGGCTGGCGGTGGCGGAGAAGCCCGCGGTGGGACGGAACGGCGGCAGCGGATGGCGCCGGAGCTGGTTGAAGGTCACCGCCAGCGGCACGTCGCGGGTCACTCCGCGCAGGGTCAACTGGCCGTGCACGAGGAAGCGGTCCGGGCCCAGCGGCTCCACCCGGGTGGAGACGAAGTGCGCCTCCGGCCAGCGCTGCGCATCCAGCAGGCGGCCGGCGAGTGCGGCGCGGTTCCAGTCCGCGTCGCCCAGGTCCAGCCGCTGCAGCGGCACGCTGACCTCCAGGCGCGCGCCGCTCCAGTCCTGCGGGTCGAATTCCAGGGTGCCGCGGCTGCCGGACACGGTGCCCAGCGCTTGCGAGAAGCCGGCATGGGACACGGCGAACAGCACCCGCGTATGCACCGGGTCCAGTTCGTAGCGTGCCGGTGCCGGCGCCGCCGGCAGGCCGGCCGATGCCGCTGCCAGCAGCAGCACGGCGAGCGGAAGACGGGTGCGGCCGGACGGAGGGCGGAGCGGGAAGCGCGGGGTCATGGGGGCATTCTAGGCCCGGCCGGCGCGAGCCGCGGCTTGCGTGTGCAACGATGCGTTGCGACGATCCGCGGCAGGGTGGTGCCGGGGTCTGGTCGGGGTCTGGTCGGGGAAGGGGAGGCGCGGATGCTTCGGGTGTTCTGGCTGCGGCTGGCGTGGCTGTGCGTGCAGTTGGCGGTCGCGGCGACCGCCACCGCCGCCGTGCCCGAGATTCCCCGCTTCCGCGAACTGGGCCCGGCCGAGGGCCTGCCCGCCACCACGGTACCGGCGCTGGCGCGCGATCACGACGGCTTCCTGTGGGCGGCCACCTGGGACGGGCTGGCGCGCTACGACGGCGTCGGCTTCCGGGTGTGGCGGCACGATCCGGACGATCCGGCGTCGCTGCCCGGCAACGTGCTGCAGGCGTTGTACGTGGATGCACGCAATCGCGTCTGGGTGGCCAGCGAAGGCGGTGGCGCCAGCGTGATGGATGCCGATCGCGGCGGTTTCCGCCACTTCCGCAAGACGCAGCATCCGCAGTTGGAAAGCGACGAGGTGTTCGCCATCGCCGGCCGCGGCGACGAGGTCTGGCTCGGCACCTATGGCGGCGGGCTGTACCGGGTCGATGCGCAGGACCGGATCGAGCGCCTGCGTTCGTCCGATCCGGAGGTGGACGCGGTGCTGGACCGGGCGATCCTGGCGCTGTCGTTCGACGACCGCGGCGACGCCCTGATCGGCACTCTGCAGGGCCTGGTGCGCCAGGCCGGCGAGCGGATGCAGCGGTTGCCGCTGCCGGGTGCCTACCCGTGGGCGACGGTGGTATCGCTGTGGCGCGAGGGCGAGGCCACCTGGGTCGGGTCCCCGCGCGGCCTGTTCCTGCTCGGCGACGACGGGCGCTGGCGCACGCCGGCCTGGGCCGCCGACTTCAGGGGCGGGCGGACCGTGACCGCGATGAGCGGCGACGGCCAGGGTGGCTACTGGGTGGCCACCACCGACGGCCTGTGGCGCGTGCGTGGCGGCAATGGCGAACCGGTGGCCATCCCCGGCCAGTCCAGGATGCTGGGCGGCAGCAGCCAGGTGCAGGCGTTGTTGCGCCAGGACGACGGCGCGCTGTGGGTCGCGCTGCCGTCCCGGGGCCTGGGTTACCTGCGCTCGGATTGGCGTCGCACCGCAGTGATGGACGAACGCCACGGCCTGCGCGGCGGCGTCTACCGCGGCGGCGCGCCGGCGGCGCGCGGGGGGGTATGGCTGGTCGGCAGCACGGGCGTGATCGAGTGGCTGGATACCGCCACCGGCAAGCGGGCCGAACCCTTGCACGAGCCGCTGGGGACGCGACCCACCACGGTGCTGGAGGATCGCAATGGCCGGATCTGGACCGACCACGGCACCGGCCTGATCCGGCTCGACCCGGCCAGCGGGGAAACCCTGCGCTGGGGCGCCGACTCGGAAGTCGATCCGACCCCGAAGACCGCCATCAAGTGGATCCTGCCCGCGCCGGACGGCAGCCTGTGGCTGGGTGCGCCCGGTTCGGGGCTGCAGCGCCGCGAACCCGACAACGGCCGCGTGCTCGATTTCCTGGAAGTGACCACGCCTGGCCTGGCCATGATCGGGATCGGACCGGAAGGGCAGCCGTGGATCGCCGCCGAGGACGGGCTGCGGCGCTGGGATCCGGACGCACGGAGTTTCGTCGTGCCGCCGGGGATGGATGCGCGGCCCGTGCTCGCGTTCGCCTTCGACGGCCCGGAGCGGATCTGGCTGCACCGCCTGACCGGGCTGGAGGCCTGGGCCCTGGACGATGGCCAGTGGCGGCGCAGCCTGCACCTGGGCATGGCCCAGGGCATCCCGGCGACGGAGGCGACCGGACTGGTGGTGGACGGCCAGCGCCGTGCCTGGCTGGCCACCCGCCGCGGCCTGTTCCGGGTCGAGGCTGGCGACGACGGCGACGTCGCGGTCCGCCGCTTCGGCGTGCGTGAAGGCCTGCCCAGCCAGGAGTTCACCAAGCACAGCCTGGTCCTGGGCCGCGACGGCGTGCTGGTGGCCAGCACCGGCGACGGTTCCCTGCTGCTGCTGGACACGACCATGCCCGATCCGGTGCGTCCACCGCCGCCACTGGTGGTGGATGCGGTGCGGGTGAAGCGCGGCGAGGGCCAGGCCGAACTGCCCACGGCTGGCGGTTTCCAGCTGCAACCGGGCGACCACGACTTGCAGGTGGTGGCGCGCCTGCTCGCCTACGACGATCCCGAGTCCAACCGCTATCGCTTCCGCCTGGCCGGTTTCGACCGGGAATGGTTCGACCTGCAGGGCCGCGGCGAGCGCATGTTCTCGCAGTTGCCGCCGGGCGACTATCGCCTGCAGATGCAGGCCGCGGCAGGCGCGGACCAACCCTGGTCGCAGGTCCAGGAACTGGCGTTCCGGGTCACCCCGCCGTGGTGGCGCAGCGCCTGGGGCCTGGGGGCGCTGGCTGTGCTGGGTGCGATGGGATTGCTGTGGCTGGGCTGGGTCTATCGCCGCCGCCTGCGCCGCCGCAACCAGTGGCAGCTGGACGTGCACAAGCGCGAGCTGGCCGAGCAGGCATCGCAGGCCAAGAGCCGCTTCCTGGCCACCCTGGCGCACGAGATCCGCACCCCGATGACCGGCGTGCTGGGCATGAGCGAACTGCTCCTGGGCACCTCGCTGGAGGCGCGCCAGCGCGGCCACGTCGAGTCCATCCGCCGCGCCGGCGAACACCTGATGCGGCTGGTCAACGACGCCCTGGACCTGGCTCGGATCGAATCCGGCAAGCTGGAGCTGGAGGCACAGGACTTCGACCTGCGCGCGCTGGTCGCGGAAGTCGCCGCGCTGATGGCGCCGGTGGCCGAGCAGCGCGGCCTGGCCTTCCAGGTGCGCATGGACGAGGCCGCGCCGCGCGGACTGCGCGGCGATCCGGTGCGATTGCGCCAGATCCTGCTCAACCTGCTCGGCAACGCGGTCAAGTTCACCGATCGTGGCGAGGTGGCGCTGGAGGTATCGGCGGCCGGCCGGGACGCGGTCGACTTCGTGGTCCGGGACACCGGGCCGGGCCTGAACGAGGAACAGAAGCAGCGCCTGTTCCGCCGTTTCGAGCAGGCCGACGGCGCGCGCACCGCCGCGCGCTACGGCGGCAGCGGCCTGGGCCTGGCGATCTCCCAGGAACTGGCGGTGGCGATGGACGGGCGCATCGAAGTGGACAGCACGCCCGGGGAAGGCACCGCCTTCCGGGTGCGGCTGCCGCTGCCGGCGGCGATACCGGCCGTAGTCGACCTTGACGAACTCGCCGCCGAGCGACACCACCC
>JAFLEA010000018.1 GCA_017302035.1 Lysobacterales bacterium | reverse complement strand
CGCCGCCGGCGGGTGGCGCCGCCGCAGCGGCCGGGCGCGCCTGCACCGGTTCGGCGTCGTCGAAGGCGTGCAGCACCTCCGGCGGGTATTCGCGCGTGCGCGCTATCGTCCACACGATCGCCGCGAGCAGGACCGCGCCGCCCGCATAGAAGGCGAACCGCACCGTGTCTGGCACCTGGCCCGGGGCGGCGGTGTTGGCCACGCCCCACTTGGCCAGCAACCACGGCAGCAGGCTGGCGACCACCGAACCCACGCCGATGAAGAAGCTCTGCATCGCGTAGCCGGTGGGGCGCTGGCCCGGCGGCAACTGGTCGCCGACCAGGGCGCGGAATGGTTCCATCGACACGTTGAGCGAGGCGTCCAGGATCCACAGGGTGCCGGCCGCGACCCACAGCTGCGGCGAGTTGGGCATCACCAGCAGCGCCGCGGTGGAGAAGATCGCGCCCCACAGGAAGTAGGGCCGGCGCCGGCCCAGGCGGGTCCAGGTACGGTCGGAGAAGTAGCCGATTACCGGCTGCACCAGCAGCCCGGTCAACGGCGCGGCGATCCACAGCCCGGGCACCTGGTCCATGTCCGCGCCCAGGGTCTGGAAGATGCGGCTGACGTTGGCGTTCTGCAGCGCGAAGCCGAACTGGATGCCGAGGAACCCGAAACACATGTTCCAGATCTGCCAGAAGGACAACTGCGGCTTCGGGTTCATTCCGGTGACATCCTCGCGTGCCGCCGGAAAGCGGCGCTCCGGTGCGGTGGCACATGGTGCCTGTTGGCGCAGGCCGACCACATGCTGCGACGCAAAAACGGCGGGCCGCGGGCAATGCCGGAGCGGCGCTCGCAAACCCCCACCCGTGGCGATCGAAAACCGCTTGTTTTCCGCATCCGAACGCTGCCGCCGCCCGCCGCCGCCGGGCCCACGCCGGGGCGACGCCCCGGCGTCCGCCGCGGACGCCCGCATACGTATTCATCGCGCCATGCACGGCCGCGCGCGCACCGATTCCGGCGGCGCTGTGGAATAGTGGCGACGCCGCCGGCATCGGCTAAGGGCGGCCTTTTCGTTTCCGGGTGGGGATGGGGATGTCGAACGATCGGTGGTGGCGTGGCGCGGTGATCTACCAGATCTACCCGCGCAGCTTCCTGGACACCAACGCGGACGGAGTCGGCGACCTGCCGGGAATCGTCGACAAGCTGGACTACGTCGCCGGGCTGGGCGTGGACGCGATCTGGGTCTCGCCCTTCTTCAAGTCGCCGATGGCCGATTTCGGCTACGACATCGCCGACTACCGCGACGTCGATCCGCTGTTCGGCACCCTGGCCGATTTCGACCGCCTGCTGGACAAGGCCCACTCGCTCGGACTGCGGGTGATGATCGACCAGGTGCTCAGCCACACCTCCGACCAGCACGAATGGTTCCGCGAAAGCCGCCAGGGCCGCGACAACCCCAGGGCCGACTGGTATGTCTGGGCCGATCCGCGCGAGGACGGCTCCCCGCCCAACAACTGGATGTCGATCTTCGGCGGCGTGGCCTGGCGCTGGGAGCCGCGGCGCGAGCAGTACTACCTGCACAACTTCCTGACCTCGCAGCCCGACCTGAATTTCCACAACCCGGAAGTGCAGCAGGCCGCGCTGGACAATCTGCAATTCTGGCTCGACCGCGGCGTGGACGGGTTCCGCCTGGACGCGATCAACTTCTGCTTCCACGACCGCGCGCTGCGCGACAACCCGCCCAAGCCCAAGGCACTGCGCACCGGGCGCGGCTTCAGCGCGGACAACCCGTACGCCTACCAGTACCACTGGTACAACAACACCCAGGCCGAGAACCTGCCGTTCCTGGAGCGGGTGCGCGCGCTGCTGGACCGCTATCCGGGCGCGACCACCCTCGGCGAGATCTCCGCGGAGGATTCGCTGGCGACCATGGCCGAGTACGTCACCGACACGCGGCTGCACATGGGCTACAGCTTCGAACTGCTGGTGGACGACTTCAGCGCAGCCTACATCCGCGGCACCGTGCAGCGGCTCGAGCAACAGATGACCGGGGGCTGGCCGTGCTGGGCCATCTCCAACCACGATGTGGAGCGCGCGGTGAGCCGCTGGGGCGGGCCGAACCCGCCGCCACAGCTGGGCCCGATGCTGGTGGCCCTGGTCGGCTCGCTGCGCGGCTCGGTATGCCTGTACCAGGGCGAGGAGCTGGGGCTGCCGGAAGCCGATGTGCCTTACGCCGACCTCCAGGATCCCTACGGCGTCACCTTCTGGCCGAACTACAAGGGCCGCGACGGCTGCCGCACGCCGATGCCGTGGTCGTCCGCGGCGGACGCCGGATTCTCCCCGGCCAGGCCTTGGCTGCCGATCCCGGCAGCGCATCGCGCGCTGGACGTCGCCCGCCAGGCCGCGCGCGCCGACTCCACCCTGTCGCTCGCCCGCCGGTTCCTGGCCTGGCGGCGCGCGCAACCGGCGCTGGTCGAGGGCGATATCCGTTTCCTCGACGCACCCGAGCCCGTGCTGGCCTTCGTCCGCGAAGGCGCCGGACAACGCTTGCTGGTGGCATTCAACCTGTCCGACGCGGCCGTCCACTGGCGCACGGACGCCCTCGCCGGGACCGTGGCCGCGACCGGGCACGGCCTGCCGGGCGGACAGGTCGACGGCGGGGGACTCTCGCTGCCGCCGTACGGGGCGTACTACGCGACCTGGTCGTGACCTGCGGATTCCGGATTGCCGCTGCCGTGGCCCAGCCCCGGCATCCGCTACCGTAGAGCCGAATCTCAGTCGGCTTCCACCGTCGCCGTTTCCAGGACCAGCGGTCCGGCTGCGTCGAGGACGCGCGGATCGCGCGCACCGTCGCCGCCGCTGAAGCCGAAGCCGGTCGGTTGCGGTGCCAGCGGCCTGAAGCCGTCGTCGTAATCCCAGGTCGTCACGTGCACCCGCGCCCCTTGCAGGGAAGCCGGGTTGCCTAGCGCCGTGGCGGGCAGGGTGAAGCGGATCGTGCGCGCATGCCGGTCCACCTCCAGCCGGGCCGCCACCGGCTGGCGGGCACCTTCGGAATCCGGGCCGGCACCTTCGGCCGAGAACAACGCATTGCTCCAGCCGTTGGCGCGGATCCGGTAGTGCCAGCGCATGTCGCCGGGCAGTTGCGCATTCTGGCCCGGCATCGCCCGCGCGCCATCCACCCGTTCCGGCAGTTCGATGAACACCACCGGCGCGACCCGGTCGAAGCCATTGGGCGGGTTCCAGCCGTCGCTGATCTCGGCCATGCGCAGGGTGATCCGCAGCGCCCCGCCACTGGTCTCGACCTCGACCGCTTGCAAGTCGCCGGGATGATGCCAGCCCGGACCCGCGGGATAACGGTAGCGCCCGTCCGGACCGCGGTCGTCGCCGGCGGGGTCGTCGGTCCGCGCCGCCAGCGACCATTGCCGCTGCACCGTGAACGCCTGCGCCGGCGAGGCCGCCGCATCGGCAGGCCGCCATGCCACCAGCCGGTGCGTGCGCGAAGGATCGGCAAAGCCGTCGGTACGCAGCATCGCCTCCCAGCGGCCGTCGGCAGTCGCCTGCACCGGCACCGCCGACGCCAGGGCGCCGTCGACCACGATCTGCAGCGCATCGCCCGGGCGGGCCCGGCCGGAGACGCGCGCGTCTCCGGTCCAGGGCAGTCGCGACACCGGATCGATCGTCGGCGCCGGGCCGGCGCCGGCACGCGCAACGCCCCGGTCCCCGCCCTGCTCCACCCGCCACACCTGGCCGGCCCGCGGCGGCAGCAACAGGTGCAGCGGACTGCCGTCCGTGCACAGCGGTGCGGGCACGCCGTCGATGCCGAACACGCCGCGCAGGCAAGCCCCCGCCTGCCAACCGCCGTCGAGCCCATCCACCAGCACGGGGCCGTCGCCGGTATTGAACGCCACCAGCATCTCCGTGCCTGCGTGCCGCGTCCTCCACACCAGCGCGCCGGGCCCGCCCGAGTCCACCCGCAGCAGTTGCGGCCGTCCGCGGCTGAACCCGGGATGGCTGCGACGCAGTGCCACGACTTCGGACACGTAGCGGTACAGCGGCGCGCCGGTGTCGAAGTGGCCGTGCGCTCCGGCCCGGTATCCGCCGGCGAACATCGCGCCGCGGCGCTCGGTGAAGCCCTGCTCGGTGCCGTAGTACAGGGTCGGGATCCCGGGCAGGGTCATCAGCGCCAGCAGCGCCTGGCGCAGGGCCCGCTCGCCCGCCCCGGCGAGGAAGCGATCCACGTCATGGTTGTCGATGAAGCTCGGCATCCAGTGCAACCGCGGATGCAGGCGCAGCATCGTGTCGATGCGGTGGCCGAGCACGGCGGTTGGCTGGCCGCGCGCGAACACGTCGCCCAGGCTGCCGTACAGCGGGAAGTTGATCATCGACGGCAGCACCGGCGCGCCGGCGGCATCGTGCATGTACGACTCGACCTTGCGCGCGCCGGCATCGGCGAACGGCGGGTCTATCGCGAAGCCTTCGCCGAACACCAGGAAATCGTCGCGGCCGGTACCCATCGCCACCTCGCGCACGCCCGGTGCATCGTCGCCGTCGCCGTCCAGGAAATCCGGGAACACGTCCGGCGGCACGTGGAATGCGGTATCCACCCGGAACGCGTCCACTCCCGCCTGCTCGATCCAGTGGCCGTAGCTGCGCCGCAGCGCGGCCCGCACCACCGGGTTGGACGTGTCCAGGTCGTCCAGGCCCGAGAGCTGGAAGGTCAGTTCCTGGACCCGGTCGCCGGCGTCGTACATGTCCGGCGTCCAGTGGTAGATGCGGGCATCGCGCTGTGCCGGGTCGGTGGCGTCGTTCATCGAGAACGGGAACTGGCGCGGCGCAAGCCGGCCGGTGGAGTCGGCGATCCGCGCGAATCCATGCGCCGGCTCTCCCTCCCGCCAGCGGTCGGCGTAGTCGAAGAAGTCCGCGGTGTGGTTGAGCACCACGTCCTGGATCAGGTACATGCCGTCGGCGTGGAGCGCGCGCGACAGCGACCGGTAGTCGTCCAGCGAACCGAAGTGCGCATCGACCCGGGAGAAGTCCTCGGCCCAGTAGCCGTGGTAGCCGCCATGGCCGACCCGGTGGTTCCACCACTGGTTCGCCACCGGCGGCGTGATCCAGACGGCGGTTGCGCCGAGCCCGCGGATATAACCGATCCTGCGTTCGACCCCGCGCAGGTCTCCGCCGCTGAACTTCGCCGGATCGCGCGGATCGTACTCGCCCGCGCCCTGGTCGTTGTTGCTGGGATCCCCGTCGTCGAAGCGGTCGATCATCAGGAAATACACCACCTGATCGCGCCAGTCCGGAGAAGGAACGTGCAATGCCCGCTCCGCCGCGGCAGCGCCATCCGGATATGCGGCACCCGCGGCCAGCAACGCCAGCGCGAGGCTCCATCCCGATCCTGAAACCCTCATTCCATTCCCCTTGGGCCAAGGCCAAACCGACGTCCGATATTGCTGCGTTGCAGCAGGCGAACTGCACGAACGTGCCGACCGCAAGCACGCTAACCGCTGTCGCAGCGCGCCATCCATGCAGTCACGATGCATGCGCCATGAATACGTATGCAGCGCATCTTGCGCGGCCATTGCCGCGACTACTATGGCGCTGCGTTGCAGGCGCGTTAATCGAGGGGCGGCGCGCATGCCGACAAGAAGGGCCGGATCCATCCGCAACTCCGGAACCGGGCTCCGGCCACTGCAGCAATCACTACGTATTACCTGAGGAGAGGGGACAATGTTGAAACTCAAGCGCAATCTGCTGAGCGTGGCACTGGCATCGGCCACCCTGCTGATCGCCATGGGCGCGCAGGCGCAGTCAACCGACAGCACCGACGACGCATCCGAGAAAGCGAAGGCCAAGCAGGGCGACGAAGCCGTCGACCTGGACCGCGTCAACGTGCGCGGCTTCCGCCGCGGCATCGAGAACGCGATCGAGACCAAGCGCGACTCCACCTCGATCGTCGAGGCCATCTCCTCCGAGGACATCGGCAAGCTGCCCGACTCCAGCATCGCCGAGTCCATCGCCCGCCTGCCCGGCCTGACCGCGCAGCGCGAGCGTGGCCGCGCCACCCAGATCAACATCCGCGGTTTCGCCGGCGACTTCTCCACCGCCACCCTCAACGGGCGCGAGCAGGCCAGCACCGGCGACAACCGCGGGGTCGAGTTCGACCAGTACCCCTCCGAACTGCTCAGCCAGGTGGTGGTGTACAAGACCCCGGACGCCGGGCTCGTCGGTCAGGGCCTGTCCGGCACCGTGGACCTGCAGACCGTGCGGCCGCTCTCGTTCTCCGAGCGGGTCATGGCCGTCAATGCGCGCTACGACCAGAACAAGATCCGGGACAAGAGCGAGAGCGGCTACCGCTTCAGCGCCACCTACCTCGACCAGTTCATGGACAACCGCCTGGGCCTGATGCTCGCGGTGTCGAAGATGGACAGTCCGCAGCCCGGCTTCCAGAACGAAGTATGGGGCTGGACCGGCGGCCCCTCCGGCACCACCGTGCTCGGCGGCGGCAAGCTCTACAAGTTCGACAACACCCACGAGCGCACCGGCGTGGCCGCGACCGTGCAGTTCAAGCCCAACGACGTGTACGAGGGCACCCTGGACTGGTTCCACTCCGACTTCGACAAGACCGAGATCAAGACCGGCATGGAGTTCGGCACGGTCTGGGGCACCGGCGTGCTGCGGCCCGGCTACACCGTCGCCGGCAACAACACCATCGTCAAGAGCACCTGGGACAACGTCCATCCGGTCATCCGCATGGACAGCAACCCGATCGACGACACGCTCGATTCGGTCGGCTTCAACAACAAGTTCAAGATCAACGACAACTGGACCCTCAACGCCGACCTGTCCGCCTCCAGGGTGAAGCGCAAGTTCAGGGTGCTCGAGACCTATGCCGGCGTGGCGACCAATGGCGGCGCCACCACCCTGGAAGCCTCGCTCGATCCCAGCGGCAACTACTACAACTACGTGCTGGGCCAGACCTTCGACAACCCGTCCAAGTTGGTGCTCACCGATGCCGGCGGCTGGGGCCAGGATGGCTACCTCAAGGACTTCGAGATCAAGGATGACCTGAAGGCATTCCGCCTCAATGCCATCCGCTCGTTCGACAGCGGCTTCATCAGCAACGTGGACTTCGGCGTCAACTACACCGAGCGCAGCAAGAGCAGGCAGTCCATCGAGGCGATGCTGTGCCTGAAGGACTGCACCGGCGGCATGCATGGGGTGACCGCGCCGTTCCCGGGCAACATCCAGGACTTCGATTTCGGCGGCATCGGCAAGCTGGGCGTGTTCGACGCCGACCAGCAACTGGCCGCAGGCACCTGGAACCGGGTCTACAAGTACCACCAGGACATCGCCGCCAAGAACTGGTCGGTGGACGAGGAACTGACCACGGTCTACTTCAAGGCATCGGTAGACACCGACTGGCACGGCATGCCGCTGCGCGGCAACTTCGGCGCGCAGTACGTGGGCGTGGACCAGAGTTCGGAAGGCCTGAGTACCTTCTCCGGCAACCCGGCCGGCTCGCTCACCCACGACGGCACCAGTTACTCGGAATTCCTGCCCAGCATGAACCTGGGGCTGGAGGTCATCGACGACATGGTGGCCCGCGTGGCCCTGGCCAGGCAGATGGCGCGCCCGCGCATGGACCAGATGAGGGCCGGCATGGACGTGGGCATCAACCAGGAGAACCAGTGGTCGGCCGGCGGCGGCAATCCGCGGCTGCGCCCGTGGCTGGCCAATGCCTACGACATCGCGCTGGAGAAGTACTTCAGCACCGAGGCCGGCAACCGTGGCTACTTCGGCGCGGCCTGGTTCTACAAGGACCTGCTGAGCTACATCTACAACCAGGACGTGGAGTTCGACTTCACCGGCTTCCCGCTGCCGCCGAAGCAGCCCGGGCAGACCAACTACCCGACCTCCACCGTCGGCAGGATCAATCAGCCGCTCAACGGCGAGGGCGGCAGGATCATGGGCCTGGAGCTGACCGCCTCGGTGCCGCTGGACATCCTCTGGAGCGGCCTGAACGGGTTCGGCATCGTCGCGACCTACTCGGATACCAGCAGCAACATCGAGCCCTACGGCCCCGGCTCGTCCGAGCCGATCAGCGGCCTGTCCAAGTACGTGTCCAACGTGACCGCCTACTACGAGCGCGGCGGGTTCTCGGCCCGCTACAGCCGCCGCTCGCGTTCGGCGTTCCGCGGCGAGACCCGCGGCTACGGCGCGGACCTGCGGACGATCAACATCGCGGCCGAGGTGATCCAGGACGCGCAGATCAACTACAGCTTCACCGACGGCATGCTCGAAGGCCTGTCGCTGTACCTGCAGGTAAGCAACATCGGCGACAAGCCGTTCGCCACCTACGATGCGGCCGATCCGTCGAACCGCCCGGTAAGCTACTTCGAGTACGGCCGCACCACCCTGCTGGGCTTCAGTTACCGCTTCTGACCGGCCAGCGCACCATGCCATCCCTGCCGCACCCTCTCCAGCGGCAGGGATGGCAGGCCGGCCAGGCCCTAGAAAGCAAACGCCCCGCAATGCGGGGCGTTTGCTTTCGGGGAGGCCGCGCGCCGCTCAGCGCTGGTCGATGCCCGTGTAGTCGCGCACGCCGTAGCCGGTGTAGAGCTGGCGGGGACGGCCGATCTTGGCCTCCGGATCGACCTGCTGTTCCAGCCAGTGCGCCACCCAGCCGGCGGTGCGGCCGATGGCGAACATCACCGTGAACATCTCGGTCGGGATCTTCAGCGCCTTGTAGATGATGCCGCTGTAGAAGTCGACGTTCGGGTAGAGCTTGCGCTGGATGAAGTACTCGTCCTTCAACGCGGCCTCTTCCAGCTTCATCGCCACTTCCAGCAACGGATCGTTCACGCCCAGCTCGCCCAGCACCTTGTGGGTCATCTCGCGGATGATCTTGGCGCGCGGGTCGAAGTTCTTGTAGACGCGATGACCAAAGCCCATCAGGCGGAAGCCCGATTCCTTGTCCTTGGCCTTGGCCACGGCGCTCTCGACCTTGTCCGGGGTGCCGATCTCCTCGAGCATCTTCAGCACCGCCTCGTTGGCGCCGCCGTGCGCCGGGCCCCACAGCGCGGTGATGCCGGCGGCGACCGAGGCGTACGGGTTGGCGCCGGTGGAGCCGACCAGGCGCACGGTCGAGGTGGACGCGTTCTGCTCGTGGTCGGCGTGCAGGATGAACAACAGGTCCAGCGCCTTGGCGACCACCGGGTTCAGTTCCAGCGGCTCGCTCGGCACCTCGAACATCATGTGCAGGAAACGGTCCACGTACTCCAGGTTGTTGCGCGGGTAGCGGATCGGCCAGCCGATCGAGTAGCGATAGGCGGCGGCGGCCAGGGTCGGCATCTTCGCCAACAGGCGGATCGCGGCCAGGCGGCGCTGCTCCGGATCCTCCAGGTCGAGGGTGTCGTGGTAGAACGCCGACAGCGAGGCGACGCTGGCGGCCAGCATCGCCATCGGGTGGGCGTCGTAGTGGAAGCCGTTGAGGAAGTTCTTCAACGACTCGTGCATCATCGTGTGGTGGGTGACCTCGTCCTCGAACTTGGCGAACTCGGCCTGCGTCGGCAGCTCGCCGTTCATCAGCAGATAGGCCACTTCGAGGAAGGTGGACTGCTGGGATAGCTGTTCGATCGGGTAGCCGCGGTACAGCAGTACGCCGTTGTCGCCGTCGATGTAGGTGATGGCCGACTTGCAGGCGGCGGTGGCGGTGAACCCGGCGTCGTAGGTGAACAGGCCGGTTTCCCTGGTCAGCTTCGAGATGTCGATGCAGTCGTTGCCCAGGGTCGGCTTGAGCACCGGCAGGGCCACCGACTTGTCGCCGGCATTCAAGGTGACCTGGTCGGGATTGGACACGGTGTGCGCTCCTCTGTGGGGGTGGCGAGGCACCGCGCGCAGGCGCTCCTGGTGCGATCGCGTGAGGGGTGTCCGCGGCAGTCGTCGCGAATCGCGCGAATTATCGCACAGCCCCGTACGGCGACATACTTGGACGGAAGTCGGATGCCGCCGGCGCGGGCATGGCGCGCGCACGGCAAAACGGCCGCGCGAGCGCGGCCGTCCTGGACTCGCCGCCCGCGGGCGGCGTACCGGTCAACCCGGGATCAGCGGGCGTAGCGGCGCTGGAACTTGTCGATGCGGCCGCTGGTATCCATGACCTTGTGCTTGCCGGTATAGAACGGGTGCGAGGCCGAGGAGATTTCGATCTTGACCAGCGGATACTCGTTGCCGTCTTCCCACTTCACGGTGTCCTTGGCGGTGGTGGCCAGGGTCGAGCGGGTCAGGAACTTGAAATCCGAGGTGACGTCGTGGAAGACGACTTCGCGGTATTCGGGATGGATGCCGGCCTTCATGGCGTACACCGTAAGTGATTGACTGGACAGAGCCGAGCATTGTAGCCGGCTTCCGCCCCCTGGCGCAAGACGGGGGGTGTCCCGCCGTCAGGCAGCGGCCAGCGCGGCCCGGACCCGGGCCTCGAAGCGGGCCTGGTCGTAGCGCAGCAGGATCCGGGCGTTGTCGGCGGCCCCGGTCTGCCGGTTCCAGTCCACTGCGGTCAGGCCCCGGGCCAGGCCCATGCCCGTTTCCACCGTCAGCGGCCGCTCGACCTGCTCCAGCGCCCCGTCCGGCTCCAGTGCCCAGGCCATGGCCAGCGAGTCGGCGGAGTGCCAGTGGTCGCCGCGGCGATCCTCGGACCAGAGCCGGGTCTGGCGCGAAATCGCCTCGTAGAAGGCCGCACGCGGCGAGGCGGCCGCCAGCCATTGCTCGACCTCGCGGTGGTGGAAGCCATGGGCCAGGGTCGCCTCCCAGTCGGCCAGGTCGTAGCGCGGGAAGCCGGACAGGACCACGTGCGCGGCTTCAGGGTCGAAGCCGATGTTGAACTCGGCCACCGGGGTGATGTTGCCGTGGGCGGTGACCGCCCCACCCATCACCACCAGCCGGGCCACGCGCTGCGGCAGGGTCGGGTCCAGGCGCAGGGCCAGGGCCAGGTTGGTCAGCGGGCCCAGCGCGACCAGCAACAGGCGGCCGGCGTGCTCGTGGGACAGGCGCAGGATCGCCAACGCGGCGTGTTCGGCGGCGGCGGCGCCGGCCGGATCCGGGTAGCCGATGTCGCCGAAGCCGTCGCGGCCATGGACGTGGGCGGCATCCTCGCGCGGGACGTGGACCAGCGGGCCGCCGCAGCCCGGGAACACGGGCACATCGGCACCGCCGACCACTTCGCGCAGCTTGAGCGCATTGCGCACGGTGTGGTCCAGGCCGACGTTGCCGGCGGCGATGGTCAGGCCGACGACCTGGTGGGCGTCGGAATCGAAGGCCATCAACAGGGCCAGCGCGTCGTCGACGCCGGGATCGGTGTCGATCAGCAGCGGGATCTTCTCGCTCATGCGTCGCTCTTGCTTTCTCGGCCGGCCAGTGTGCCACTACCGATGGCGCAAAGCATCGACTCCGCACGGGCCCAGCACCCGGCGCCGGCACTCGCCAGTCCGATCAAGCGGCGGCATAGCGGACGGCGCCGCCCACCCAGCGGGCGACGAGACGGTCGGCGGTTTCGGGAGCATGGGCGAGCAGGTGGTCGGCCAGCGCATGCACCTGCGGCAGCAGGCCGGCGTCGCGCGCGAGGTCGGCGATGCGGAAGCCGGCCAGGCCGGTCTGGCGCGTGCCCAGCAGTTCGCCCGGACCGCGCAGTTCCAGGTCCTTCTCGGCGATGACGAAACCGTCGGCGGTGTTGCGCAGCACGTCCAATCGCTGGCGCGCCATCTGCGACAGCGGCGGCTGGTACAGCAGCACGCAGTTGGATGCCTCCGTCCCGCGCCCCACCCGGCCGCGCAACTGGTGCAACTGGGCCAGGCCCAGGCGTTCGGCGTTCTCCACGATCATCAGCGAAGCGCGTGGCACGTCCACGCCGACCTCGATGACCGTGGTCGCCACCAGCAGGTCGAGCTCGCCGTCCTTGAATGCGCGCATCGTGGCCTGCTTCTGCGACGCCTTCATCCGGCCATGGACCAGGCCCACCCGCAGTCCGTCCAACTGCTGCGACAACTGCTCGAAGGTACGCTCGGCCGCCTGCGCCTGCAGCTTCATCCCCTGTCCCGGCTTGTCCCCTGCTTCGTCCTGCTCCTCGATCAGCGTGCACACCCAGTACGCTTGCCGCCCCTCGGCGCAGGCTGTGCGGATGCGCTCGACCAGGTCCGGCCGGCGTTCGCCGCTGAGCACCACCGTGGTCACCGGCGTGCGCCCCGGCGGCAGTTCGTCGATCGCCGACACGTCGAGGTCGGCGTAGGCGGTCATCGCCAGGGTGCGCGGGATCGGCGTGGCGGTCATCACCAGCTGGTGCGGCACGTGGCCGTGGGCGGGGCCCTTGTCGCGCAGTGCCAGGCGCTGCTGGACGCCGAAACGGTGTTGCTCGTCGACCACGACCAGAGCCAGGTCGTGGAAGGCCACCCCTTCCTGCATCAGCGCATGGGTGCCGACCACCACCTGCGCCTCGCCCGAAGCGACGTCCGCCAGCGCCGCCGCGCGGGCCTTGCCGGTGACCTTGCCGGCCAGCCAGGCCACGCGGATACCCAGTGGTTCCAGCCACGCGCGCAGGTTGGCCAGGTGCTGCTCGGCCAGCAGTTCGGTGGGTGCGGCCAGCGCGACCTGGCAGCCGCGCTCCACCGCCAGCGTCGCCGCCAGCGCGGCGACCACGGTCTTGCCGGAACCGACATCGCCCTGCACCAGGCGCTGCATGGGCGTGGCTTGCGCCAGGTCGCCGCGGACCTGCTCGAACACGCGCCACTGTGCGCCGGTCAGGGCAAAGGGTAGTGCTTCCTGCAACCGCCGCGCCAGCACGCCGGGACCGTCCAGCGCACGCGCGACCAGCCGCTGCTGGGCCAGGCGCTGCCGACGCAGGCTCAGGTGATGGGCGAGCAATTCCTCCAGCGCCAGCCGCCGCTGCGCCGGATGGGTGCCGGCCGCCAGCGCGGCGAGGTCTTCGCCGGGTGCCGGGCGATGCAGGGTGAGCAGCGATTCGCGCAGGCCCGGCAGGTCCTTCAGGCCCGGCGTGGAGGACGGCAACAGTTCCAGCGCCGCCGCGTCGGGCAGCCGGTCCAGCGCCTGCCCGATCAGCCGGCGCAGCGTGGCCGGGCCGACGCCCTCCACCGCCGGATACACCGGATCGAGCGAGTCGCCCAGCGCCGCCTCCTCGTCCTCGGCGAGCAGGCGATAACTGGGATGCACGATCTCCAGCCCGTGCTGTCCCGGGCGCGGCGTGCCGTAGCAGCGCAGGCGCGCGCCGGGCCGGAACTGCGCCGCCTGCGCGGCGCGGAAATGGAAGAAGCGCAGGACCACGGTGGCGCGCGAATCGTCGCCGACCGCCACCCGCAACACCGGCCGGTAACGGAAGCCGCGCTCGACCGCCTCGACCGTGCCTTCCACCTGGGCCGGCACGCCCGGCTGCAGGCCGCGGATCGGCGTCAGCCGGGTGCGGTCCTCGTAGCGCAGCGGCAGGTGCAGCCACAGGTCCTGGATTGCGGACAACCCGCGCGCGGCGAATTTCTCGGCGATGCCGGCACCGACGCCGCGCAGCGAAGACAATGGCGCGGCACCGCCCGCCAGGGCCGGCGCCGCCGGCCGCACCGTGTTCATGACCCTGCCCCGGTCGCGGGCTTGCGGTGCCTGCTGCTCAGTGGAGCGTCCTCAGTCGAGCACCATCACCGCGTCGGCCTCGAACGCCACGCCCCGCGGCAGTGCCGACACGCCGATGGTGGAGCGCGCCGGGAACGGCGCGGCGAAGTATTCCTGCATCACCGCGTTGACCGCGGCGAACTGCGACAGGTCGGTCAGGTACAGGCCCAGGCGCACGATCCGGTCCAGCGAACCGCCGGCGGCTTCGGCCACCGCCTTGAGGTTGTCGAACACCTGCCGCGCCTGCGCGGCGATGTCGCCCTGCACCACTTCGCCGGTGGCCGGCACCAGCGGGATCGCACCGGAGAAGTACACCGTGTTGCCGCTGCGCACGGCCTGCGAATACGGGCCGATGGCGGCCGGGGCCTTGTCGGTCTGGACGATCTGGCGCATGGGGCTTCCTGTGCTGTTTTCGAGAACCGGGATTCTAACTCCACCGATGACTTTCGCGATCTTGGAACGCTTCCGGCAAGAAGGCCCACGGCATGTCCGTCTTTCCCTCAGCCACTGACTTCGGCCGGGAGATGCCGCTGCCTGGGTGAAGATCCATCAACAGCGCCCTTTCGGCCTGGGGCCGCCGCTGCACGGGGCGCGCGTTCGCCGCGTGATTCCGCCTCGTGCTCCAACACGCGGGCGCAGTACATCCATGTACTGCTCGAACGCGAGCCCCGTGCAGCGACGTCCTCCGCGAGCTGCAGGACCGACCCCCTCTCCCGATGGAACGGCCAGTCCAGCCTGGACGGCCTGGCGCGATGCCGGCCGCCGGGAAGTCAAGGAGGCGGGCCTGGCCGCAGGCCAGGGCCGGGGGACGGGAGCGGCGGCCGGCATCGCACCGGGGCGCGTGCAGCCAACCGTCCCCACAAGCACCTTTCCCATACAAGCGACGAGGGTGGCGCGTGCGAAGGACGTCGAACCTGGAACCCGGCCCTCTCCTGCTCCTACTGCCTGCGCACACCCTGCACGACATTGAGCCGGCGCATCCTGCGGATGACCTCGGCCAGATGGGTGCGATCGCGCACCTGGATGGCGAAGCGCAGCTGCGCCGCGTTCACGTCGCGGTCCAGGTAGTCCACCCGGTCGATGTTGGACTGGCTCTGCGCCACCGCCGCGGCCACCTGCGCCAGCACCCCGGTGTGGTTCTCCACGTCCACGATCAGCGAAGTGTCGTAGTCGCCCGACACGTTCGGATCCCAGTCGATCGGCACCCAGCGCTCGGGCGACTTGCGGAACTCGGCCAGGTTCGGGCAGTCCAGCCGGTGCACGACCACGCCCTTGCCGGCGGTGTGGTAGCCCATGATCTCGTCGCCGGGAATCGGTTGGCAGCAGTTGGCGAAGCTCACCACCCCGCCCTCGGTGCCGTTGATCAGGATCTTCTCCTGCGAATGCTTCGAGTGCGCGCCGCCGCGCAGCTCGGCATGCGCCATCAGCGCCTGCGCAGCCTGGCTGGGCATCCAGTTGCCCAGCGCCACCTCGGCCAGCAGCGACTCCAGCCGCGGGAAACGATGCTCGGCCAGGAACGATTCCAGCCGCTGCGCCGGCAACTTCTCCAGCGAACTGCCCATCTCCTCCAGCGCGCGGTCGAGCATGCGATGGCCGAGTTGCACCGCGTCCTCGTGTTCGAGCTGCTTGAGCTGGTGGCGGATGGCAGTGCGCGCCTTGCTGGTGACCACGAACTCCAGCCACTGCGGCTTGGGCGCGGCCGACCGGGCAGTGATGATCTCCACCGTCTGCCCGCTGGACAGCCGGGTCTTCAGCGGCACCAGCATGCGGTCCACCCGCGCGGCCACCGCCCGGTTGCCCACGTCGGTATGCACCGCATAGGCGAAATCCAGCGCGGTGGAGTTCTTCGGCAGCGACAGGATCATGCCCTTGGGCGTGAACAGGTAGACCTCGTCCGGGAACAGGTCGACCTTGACGTTGTCCAGGAACTCCAGCGAGGAACCGGCCGCGCGCTGCGATTCGATCAGGTCCACGATCCAGGCATGGGCCCGGCTCTGCGCGCTGTTGGGGCTCTGCCCGCCATGCTTGTAGGTCCAGTGCGCGGCGACCCCGCGCTCGGCGACCAGGTCCATTTCCTCGGTGCGGATCTGGACCTCGATCGGCGAGCCGTAGGGACCGAACAGTACCGTGTGCAGCGACTGGTAGCCGTTGGCCTTGGGGATGGCGATGAAGTCGCGGAAGCGCCCGTCCAGCGGCTTGAACTGTGCGTGCACCGAGCCCAGCGCGCGGTAGCAGTCCGGCACGCTGCGCACCACCAGACGGAAGCCGAACACGTCCATCACCTGGTCGAACGTCTTCCCCTCCGATTGCATCTTGTTGTAGATGCTCCAGGGCGTCTTGATCCGGCTGAACAGCCGGTGCTCCAACCCATCGCGGGCCAGGCCCTGCGACAACTGCACCTCGACCTGGGCCATCGCCTCGCGCCGCACCACCGGCTGGCTGCGGATGTGCTTCTCGATGATCGCGTGGCGCCACGGGTACAGGGCGCGGAAGCCCAGGTTCTGCAGCTCGGACTTGACCAGGTTCATGCCCAGGCGCTGGGCGATCGGGGCGTAGATCTCCAGGGTCTCGCGGGCGATGCGGGTACGCGCCTCGACGCTCTGCGCGCCGAGCGTGCGCATGTTGTGCAGGCGGTCGGCCAGCTTGATCATGATCACGCGCAGGTCGCGCGACATGGCCAGCAGCATCTTGCGGAAGCTCTCGGCCGCCGCTTCCTGGCGGTCGCGGAACTTGAGCTTGTCCAGCTTGGTGACGCCATCGACCAGCTCGGCCACCGCCTCGCCGAACTGCGCGGCGATGTCCTCGCGGCGCAGCGGCGTATCCTCGATGGTGTCGTGCAGGATCGCCGCGATCAGGGTCTCCAGGTCCAGGCCCAGTTCGGCCAGCACTCCGGCCACCGCGACTGGATGGGTGATGTAGGGCTCGCCCGACTTGCGGGTCTGCCCGGCATGGGCGGCGGCACCGACGCGCCAGGCCTCGCGCAGCAGCGGCAGTTGTTCCGGCGGCAGGTAGGTGGCGATCCGTTCCAGCTCGAGGACGTAGCCGGGGATCGCCTCGCCGGTGGCCGGCGGGGCGGGCGCGACTGCCTGGGCGGAAGGGCCTGGGTTCATGCCTGAAGACTATGCCACCGGCCGGCGGCGGTAAACGGGAACGCCGGCATCGCGATCATCCCAGGCGCTGCGCGCGCTCGACCCCGGGCAGCGCGTCGAGCTTGCCGAGCAGGGTCGCGAGCTGGCCGTAGTCGGAGACCCGCAGGCGCATGCGCAACTGGACCCGCCCGTCGCCGTGCACGTCGCTGCGGATGTCGGCCACGTGGGCGTCCTCCTGCGCGACCAGGGTGGTCAGGTCCTTGAGCAGCCACTTGCGGTCCACCGCGCTGACCGCCACGTCGACCTCGTAACCGCCGCCGGACGCGCCCCACTCCACCGGCAGCACCCGCTGCGGCTGGGCCGCGGCCAGGCGCGCGAACGACGCGCAACCGGCGCGGTGCACGGTGACCCCGCGCATCCGGGTCAGGTAGCCGGCGATGGGCTCGCCCGGCACCGGCTGGCAGCAGCGCGCCAGTTGCACCAGCAGGTTGCCCACGCCCTGCACGGTGAAACCGGCGGCGTCCTTTCTGCGCGCGTGGCGCGGCGCCGGGCGCGGCGCGGGGTGCGCCGCGGCGGCCTGTTCGGCCGCGCGCTCCAGTTCGTGCAGCGCGCGGCCGACCTGGTTGGGGCCGACGTCGCCGAGCGCCACCTGGATGTACAGGTCGTCCACCGTCTCGGCATGGAACCTGCGCGCCACCGGCGCCAGGTCGGCCTGGTGCATGCCCACCCGCTTGAGTTCCCGTTCCAGCATCTCGCGGCCGGCCGAGACATTCCGCGTGCGGTCCAGCCGGTGGAACCAGGCCCGCACCTTGTCGCGCGAGCGGCCGCTGGCGAGGTAGCCGTTGGCAGGCAGCAGCCAGTCGCGCTTCGGGTCCGGTTCCTTGCCGGTCATGATCTCGACCCGGTCGCCGCTGCGCAGGCGGTGGCCGAGCGGCACGATCCGGCCGTTGACCTTGGCGCCCTTGTAGCGGTGCCCGACCATGGTGTGCACGTGGTAGGCGAAATCCAGCGGGGTGGCGCCCTGCGGCAGGTCGACGACCTCGCCCTTCGGGGTCAGCGCGTAGACCCGCTCCTCGACCAGTTCGGCGTCCAGCGCGCCGGCCAGGCCTTCGTCGCGGCCTTCGCCGGCCTGTTCGAGCAACTGCCGCATCCAGGCGATCTTGCGTTCGAACGCACGTCCGGCGCCCTTGCCCGCGGCGCTGCCGCCGGTCTCCTTGTAGCGCCAGTGCGCGGCCACGCCCAGCTCGGCCTGTTCATGCATCTCGCGGGTGCGGATCTGCACCTCCAGGGTGCGGCCTTCCGGCCCCACCACCGCCGTATGCAGCGAGCTGTAGCCGTTCGGCTTGGGCCGGGCGATGTAGTCGTCGAACTCGCCCGGGACCGGCGCCCACAGCGCGTGGACCACGCCCAGGGCGGCGTAGCAGGCGGCGACGTCGCCGACCATCACCCGCACCGCGCGCAGGTCGTAGAGCCGGTCCAGCGGCAACTGCTTCTTCTGCATCTTCCGCCAGATGCTGTAGATGTGCTTGGGCCGGCCGCTGATCTCGGCTGCAAGGCCCTGCCCAGCCAGGGCCTTGCCCAGTTGCCGCTTCACCGTCTCGATGTAGCGTTCACGCGCGGCGCGGCTCTCGTCCAGCTCGCGCGCCAGGTGCCGGTAGGTATCCGGTTCCAGATAGCGGAACGCCAGATCCTCCAGCTCCCATTTCAGCTGCCAGATGCCCAGGCGATTGGCCAGCGGCGCGTGGATGTCGCGGGTGAGCTGGGCCAGGGCGCGGCGCTCGGGCTCGGCCAGGCGGTCGGCGGCGCGCATCTTCGCCAGTTGCCGCGCCAGCAGGATCGGCACCACCCGCAGGTCCTGGACGATGGCCAGCAGCAGCCGGCGCAGGCCTTCGCCGTTGCGCCCGGCCTCGCGACCGGCGTGCAGGGCCCAGACCGGATCGGCCGCGTCCTGGCCGTCGAGCAGGCCCGGCACGGCCGGGTGGCTGGCGGCGACTTGGCCGGCCACCGCCGCGCGCAGCCCGGGCAGGTCGAACAGCAGCGCCGCGAGCAGCGCGGAGTCGTCGGCGTCCAGCACGGACAAGGCCTGCAGGGTGTCGGCGAGCATCGGCCAGGGCGCGCGCCGGGAATGGTCGGCGCCATCCGCATCCCAGGCCCGCAACAGGTCCTGGCGCAAGGCGGCCGGCAACAGGCCCGCGGCCGGGCCCCGCAACAGGGCATGCAGACCGTCGATGGCAGGGCGCGACAAGGCCGTTCCGGCGTGTGGGGATGGCGACTACACTAGCGGCCAACCTGCCGGAGGAACAAGCATGAATCGCCGTCCGCTGCCGATGTGGTCCGTCCTGGTGCTGGCGCTTGCGCTGGCCGTTTCCGCCCCTGCCGCGCTGGCGCAGTCCAAGGACGAGGCCGGGCTCGAACGGCAGATGACGCCCGAGGAATTCAAGGCCGCCGGCCTGCACAAGCTGAGCCAGGAGGAGCTGGCGGCACTGCGCGGCTGGATCGACCGGCAAAAGGCCGGAGCGGCTGCCCAGGCCGCTGGCGCCACGGCGTCCACGGCCGCCGGTGCCGCGCTGAGCGCGACCGAGATCGAGCGCATCCGCGAACAGGGGCGCGAGGAAGGCCGGCGCGAGGTGAAGGACGAAAGCCGCGGCTTCTTCGACTTCGGCTCGGACGAGCCGATCAAGAGCACCCTGGTCGGCGAGTTCCGCGGCTTCGCCAAGGGCAGCCGCTACACCCTGGCCAACGGCCAGGTATGGGAGCAGGTCGAACCGGCCCGCCTGGATGGCGTGAAGCGCACCAATCCGGCGGTCACCATCAAACCGGGCCTGCTGAACTCCTGGTTCCTGCGCATCGACGGCTACAACACGCCGGCCAAGGTGCGGCGGATCAAGTAAGCGCCGCCAGGCGCTGGGCCAGCTTCTTCGGCGACACGGCGCCGCGCGCGCCGAGTTCCTGAGCGAACAGCGACACGCGCAGTTCCTCCAGGTCCCAGCGCAGGGCCTGCCATCCCGGGGCCGCGTCCTCGCCGCGCCGCCGTGCGCCAGCCAGGGCGTCGACGAAGGGCTTGAGCTCGAGCATGCGCGCCTGGTCGCGGGCCGGGTCGCGCAGCGCGCGCTCGGCCCGCAGGTGCATGCCCCTGAGCCAGCGCGGGAACTGTGCCAGCGCCTCGGCAGGCGTGTGGCGCAGGAACCCCGGATGCACCAGGCCCTCCAGCTGTGCGCGCAGGTCGTCGAGGTTGGCCCCGGCCCAGCCCATCAGCGTAGCTTCCAGCTTCGGTTTCAACTCCGCCACCGCCGCCAGGATCTGCTCGGCCAGCTGCAGCCGCGCCATCGATTCGGCGAACAGCTGGCGCGCCGCATCCCCGGCCCGGCGCTGGAATACACCCGGGTCGCGGATCCCCTCCAGGCCGTCGGCGAGCACCGCGTTGAGCGCCGCCTCGACCAGGTCGGCGCGCAGTTGCTCCTTCTCCTGCGCGCGTGCCTCCGGGCCGCTGCCGAAGCGCTCGATCGCCGCATAGAGCAGGCCCAGCTGCGGCGCGACCGGCAATTGCCGGTGCGCTTGCCTTGCCTTGTCGGCCAGGGCAAGGCGCAGCAGGCGGCCGACCCCGCGGGGGTGTGCGGCACGGGCCTCGGCGCGATCGGCGAACACGCGCAGCACGGCATGGTCGCCCGCGTCCACCAGCGCCGGCCAGCCCGGCACGCCGGCTTCACCGGGCACCTGCTCGGGCACGCCGGCCTCAGGAAAAGCGCGCAGCTCCTGCGCCTGATCACTCGCCAGCGCACGCCCGGCACGCGCGGCGAAAGCATGACTGGCGTGCTCGCCGAACTGCGCACGCAAGGCCTCCAGGTCGCGCGATTCGGCCAGTATCCGGCCGCCACGGTCCTTGCCCTCGTGCAGCATTCCTTCGGGCGTCTTGCCTTCGCGTGCAGGCACGTCGCGCAAACGCAGGTTCATGCGCAGGTGCGGCTCCAGCGCGGTTTCGTCGAAGTCCAGCGCCGCCACCGGCACCCCGGTGGCGCGCGCGAGGAAACGTGCCAGTTCGCCGGCCAGGGAATCGGCCGACGGTTTCGCGAATGCCTCGCAGAAAGCGCGGCCGAAATCCGGCGCCGGCACATAATTGCGGCGCTGGGCCTTGGGCAGGGTGCGGATCAGGCCGGCGGCCTTGTCGGCGACGAAGCCCGGTGCCAGCCACGACAGCCGCGCCGGATCGAGCGCGTTGAGCAGCGACAGCGGGACGTCCAGGGTGACGCCGTCATCGGCCGCACCGGGCTCGAAGCGATAGTGCAGCGGCAGGCGCACGTCGCCCATCGGGAAATACTTCGGGAAGAGGTCGTCCTGGCTGCCCTCGCCCGGCAACAGGTCGGCGGTGGACCAGCGCAGCGCCTGCCTGGCCTGCGGCGGCAGGCCGCGGTACCAGGCATCGAGGCCGGCGGCGGAGTGGATTTGGCCCGGGATTCGGTCCAGGTACCAGCGCCCCTGCCAGTGTTCGTCGGCGACCAGGCCGGCGCGGCGCAGCTTGGCCTCCTCTTCGCGCGCCTGTTCCAGGGTCTTCAGGTTGGCGGCCAGGAACGATGCCCGGGTGTCGATCTCGCCAGGGACCAGTGCCTGGCGCACGAACAGGTCATGGGCGCCGGCCGGGTCGATGCGGCCGTAGTGGACCGGACGCTTCGGCGCCAGCACCAGTCCGAACAAGCCGATCTGCTCGGAAGCCAGCACGTTGCCCTGGGCGCGCGACCAGCGTGGGTCGAAGTGCTTGCGCGCCAGCAGGTGCGGCAGTTCGTCGATGGCCCAGTCCGGCTCGATCGCCGCGGCGGTCAGGCCCCAGACCTTCTGCGTGTCCAGCAGGGTCGACACCAGCACCCACGGCGGTGGCTTCTTCGCCAGTGGCGATGCCGGGAACAGCTGGAAGCGGCGCTGGCGCGGCGCCTGGTAGTCGCCCTTCTCGGTGCGGTGGCCCAGCTGGGTCGGCAAGCCGGCGATCAGGGCGCGATGCAACGACTGGTAGGCACCGGCGCGTTGGCGGGGAGAGAAAAGGGCGGCAGGTTCACTTTGGCCTCGATCTGCCAGCCCCCCTCTGTCATCCATGGGCAACCGTGAACCTGACCCCTTTTCCTCGCGCGCCAGGCGCGCGGCACGGTGCAGCTCGCCGCGGGTCGGCCGGTTCGATGCGGCGGCCTTCTCGCCGACGGCTGTCGCGCCGGCCAGCAGCGGCAGCAGCGCCTGCTCCGGCGGTTCCTCGCGCCAGCCCAGTTCGGCGCACAGCAGCTTCAACTGCCGATGCAGCTCGCGCCACTCGCGCATGCGCAGGTAGCCGAGGAAGCGCTTGCCGCACCAGTCGCGCAGCTTCGACTGGGTCAGTTCCTCGGAGGCTGCTTCGTAGGCCTGCCACAGGCGCGCGATGCCGACGAATTCCGAACGCGGGTCGGCGAACAGCGCGTGCGCGTTGTCGGCCGCCTCGCGCGCTTCCGGCGGACGCTCGCGCGGGTCCTGCACGCCCAGGAAGGCGGCGATCGGCAGCATCGCCCGCAGGCAGCCGTGCGCCTGTGCGGCGACCAGCATGCGCGCGAGCTTCACGTCCACCGGCAACCGCGCCATCTGCCGGCCGATGGCGGTGAGCCGACGCCGGCCATCGTCGCCGTCCTCGATCGCACCCAGTTCCAGCAACTGCTGCCAGCCGTCGGCGATGGCACGCTCATCGGGCGGTTCCAGGAACGGGAAGTCCTCAACCTGCCCCAGCCCCAGGTGCAACATCCGCAGGATCACCCCGGCCAGGCTGGCGCGGCGGATCTCCGGATCGGTGAACTCCGGTCGCGAGAGGAAGTCGCCCTCGGCGTAGAGCCGGTAGCACACGCCCTCGGCGATGCGGCCGCAGCGGCCCTTGCGCTGGTTGGCGCTGGCCTGGCTGATCGGCTCCACGTGCAGGCGGTCGATCTTCGAACGCGGGCTGTAGCGCTTGACCCGCGCATCGCCCGGATCGACCACGTAGCGGATCCGCGGCACGGTCAGCGAGGTCTCGGCGACGTTGGTGGCCAGCACGATGCGCCGCTGCGCGCCGGGGTTGAACACCCGGTCCTGGTCGCGCGCCGACAGCCGCGCGTACAGCGGCAGCACTTCGGTGGAACGGTACTGGCGCTTCTCCAGCGCGCGGTGCGCGTCGCGGATCTCGCGTTCGCCGGGCAGGAACACCAGCACGTCGCCGCGCGGGTCCTCGGCGCTGATCTCGTCCATGGCGGCGGTGATCGCCGACAGCGGGTCCAGCTCGCGCCCTGCGCGCGCCGGGCGTGCGTTGGAAGCCGCCTGCGTGTCGCCCCCGCCGCTCTCCCCGCCCGCAGGCCGGTATCGCACTTCGACCGGGTAGGTGCGCCCGGCCACCTCGACCACGGGCGCGTCGCCGAAATGCCTGGCGAAGCGCGCGGTATCGATCGTGGCCGAGGTCACGATCAGCTTCAGGTCGCGGCGCTTGTGCAGAAGCTGCTTGAGGTAGCCCAGCAGGAAATCGATATTGAGACTGCGCTCGTGGGCCTCGTCGACGATGATCGTGTCGTAGGCCGACAGCCAGCGGTCGGAGGCGATCTCGGCCAGCAGGATGCCGTCGGTCATGAACTTGATCCGGGTATCCGGTCCGACGTTGTCGGTGAAGCGCACCTGGTAACCGACCGTCCCGCCCAGCGGTGCCTGCAGCTCCTCGGCCACGCGCGCGGCCACCGCGCGGGCCGCGATCCGGCGCGGCTGGGTGCAGCCGATCGTCCCGGCCACGCCGCGGCCGGCGGCCAGGCACAGCTTGGGCAGCTGGGTGGTCTTGCCCGAGCCGGTCTCGCCGGCCACCACCACCACCGGATGCGCCCGGATCAGGGCAACGATGCGCTCGGCCTCGGCGGCGATGGGCAGGGATGCATCCACGCTCACCGCCGGCACGCTGGCCGCCCGCGCCTGGCAGGCGGCCAGCGAGGCGTCCAGTGCCTGCTCGAAGCGCTCGCGCAGCGCCGCGTCGGCCGGTTTGCCGCGCCAGCGCGACCACAGGCCATGCAAGCGGCCACGGTCGCGACCCAGCGCCTGGTCCATCCCGCGCCGGCCGGCCTCCAGCGCCTTGCGCAGTTCGGCGGGAATCGGTTCCATCAATGGGTCCGTGTGAAGTCTTCGATAACGACCAAGGGTTTATTGTCCATTGTCTCGGCCCCATAGACGATGGGTGCCCCCCACCCAAGGAGCGAACCATGGCCAAGACCAAGACCGCCAAGAGCAAGAAGTCGCCTGCCGCCGGGACCAAGACCAAGCCGCTGACCCAGGCCGCCTCGCCTTCCCGGATCGACATCGGCATCGCCAACGCCGACCGCAAGGAGATCGCCGAGGGCCTGGCGCACTACCTGTCCGATGCCTTCACCCTGTACCTGAAGACCCACAACTTCCACTGGAACGTGACCGGGCCGATGTTCAACTCGCTGCACGTCATGTTCGAAGGCCAGTACACCGAGCAATGGACCGCGCTGGACGAGGTCGCCGAGCGCATCCGTGCGCTGGGCTACAACGCGCCCGGTTCCTACGCCGAATTCATCCGCCTGACCTCGATCCGCGAGGAGGAAGGCGCCGACGGCGTGCCGGACTGGAAGGGCATGGTCCAGCAGCTGGTGTCCGGCAACGAGGCGGTGTGCCGCACCGCGCGCAAGGTGCTCAAGACCGCCGACGACGCCGGCGACGATCCGTCCGTGGACCTGCTGACCCAGCGCCTGCAGACCCACGAGAAGTACGCCTGGATGCTGCGCTCGCTGCTGGAGTGACTGTCACTGGAGCAGCCGATTGATCGCGGTCGGCTGTTCTGTTCCAGTCGTGACCGGTGTTTCCTTCTTCGGCCAGGGCCGCCGCTGCGCGGGGTTCCCGTTCGCCGCATGGTTCCGCGTCCTGCTCCAACACGCGGGCGCGGCACATCCCTGTGCCGCTCGAACGGGAACCCCGCGCAGCGACGTCCTCCGCGAGCGTGTGGATTCCCGCTTCTGCGGGCAGGCTGGTGATCAGCCCTTGGCGAACGCCAGGTGGCCGCCCTCGGCATCCACGCGCACGGTGTCGCCGTTGCCGAATTCGCCCGACAGGATCTTCTGCGCCAGCGGGTTCTCGACCTGGGCCTGGATCGCGCGCTTGAGCGGGCGCGCGCCATACACCGGGTCGAATCCGACGTTGCCGAGCAGTTCGAACGCCTTGTCCGACAGCTCCAGCTTCAGCCCGCGCTCGGCCAGCCGCTTCTCCAGCCCGCGCAGCTGGATCCGCGCGATCTGCCGGATCTGCTGCTTGTCCAGCGGGTGGAACACCACGATGTCGTCCAGCCGGTTGATGAACTCGGGTCGGAAGTGGGCCTGGACCACGCCCATCACCGCCGCCTTCATCTGGGTATAGGCCTCCGCGCTGCCGTCGCCCGACAGTTCCTGGATCTGGTGCGAGCCCAGGTTGGACGTCATCACGATCACGGTGTTGCGGAAGTCCACGGTGCGGCCCTGGCCGTCGGTCAGGCGACCGTCGTCGAGCACCTGCAACAGGATGTTGAACACGTCCGGGTGCGCCTTCTCGACCTCGTCGAGCAGGATCAGCGAGTACGGCCGCCGGCGCACGGCCTCGGTCAGGTAGCCACCCTCTTCGTAGCCGACGTAGCCCGGCGGGGCGCCGATCAGGCGCGCGACCGAATGCTTCTCCATGAATTCGCTCATGTCGATCCGCACCATCGCGTCGGCGCTGTCGAACAGGAACTGCGCCAGCGACTTGCACAGCTCGGTCTTGCCCACACCGGTCGGGCCCAGGAACAGGAACGAGCCGATCGGCCGGTTCGGGTCGGACAGGCCGGCGCGCGAGCGCCGCACCGCGTCCGACACCACCCGGATCGCCTCTTCCTGGCCGACCACGCGCGCGCCCAGCTCGCCCTCCATGCGCAACAGCTTCTCGCGCTCGCCCTCCAGCATCCGGTTGACCGGGATCCCGGTCCAGCGCGACACGACCTCGGCGATCTCCTCGTCGGTGACCCGGTCCTGGACCAGCTTGAACTCGGTCTGCTCGGCCTCCTGGGCGGCGGCCAGCTGCTTCTCCAGTTGCGGGATGCGCCCGTACTGGATCTCGCTCATCGTCGCGTAGTCCTGCGCGCGCTGGGCCGCCTCCAGCTCGAACCGGGCCTGTTCGAGTTGTTCCTTGACCTTGGTCGCACCCTGCAGCGCGGCCTTCTCCGACTTCCACACCTCGTCCAGGTCGGAGAACTCGCGCTCCAGCGCGTCGATGTCGCTCTCCAGGTCGGCCAGGCGCTGCCTGGACGCCTCGTCCTTCTCCTTCTTCAGCATCTCGCGCTGGATCTTGAGCTGGATCAGGCGCCGTTCGAGGCGATCCAGTTCCTCCGGCTTGGAGTCGATCTCCATGCGGATCCGCGAGGCGGCCTCGTCCATCAGGTCGATGGCCTTGTCCGGCAACTGGCGGTCGGTGATGTAGCGGTTGGACAGGGTGGCCGCGGCGACGATCGCCGGGTCGGTGATCTCCACCCCGTGGTGCACCGCGTAGCGCTCCTTGAGCCCGCGCAGGATGGCGATGGTGTCCTCGACCGAAGGCTCGCCCACGTACACCTTCTGGAAGCGGCGCTCCAGTGCGGCGTCCTTCTCGATGTACTGGCGGTACTCGTCCAGGGTGGTGGCACCGATGCAGTGCAGTTCGCCGCGCGCCAGCGCCGGCTTGAGCATGTTGCCCGCGTCCATCGCCCCGTCGGCCTTGCCCGCACCGACCATGGTGTGCAGCTCGTCGATGAACAGGATGATCTGGCCTTCGTTCTTGGACAGGTCGTTGAGCACGCCCTTCAGGCGTTCCTCGAACTCGCCGCGGAACTTGGCGCCGGCGATCAGCGCGCCCATGTCCAGCGACAGCACGCGCTTGCCGCGCAGCCCTTCCGGCACCTCGCCATTGACGATGCGCTGGGCCAGGCCCTCGACGATCGCGGTCTTGCCCACGCCCGGCTCGCCGATCAGCACCGGGTTGTTCTTGGTCCGGCGCTGCAGCACCTGGATGGTGCGGCGGATCTCCTCGTCGCGGCCGATGACCGGGTCGAGCTTGCCGCTCTCCGCACGCGCGGTCAGGTCGATGGTGAACTTCTCCAGCGCCTGGCGCTGGTCCTCGGCATTCTCGGATTGCACGGTCTCGCCTCCGCGGATCTTGTCGATGGCCGCCTGCACGGCCTGCTTGTTGGCGCCGGCGGCCTTTAACGCACGGCCGACCTCGCCGCCGTCCTCCAGCGCGGCCAGCACGAACCACTCGCTGGCGATGAACTGGTCGCCCTGCTGCTGGGCCAGCTTGTCGGTCAGGTTCAGCAGCCGGGTCAGGTCGTTGCCGACCGACAGGTTGCCGGCCTGGCCGGTCACCTTGGGCAGTTTGTCCAGGATCTCGCCCAGGCGCTCGCGCAACAACGGCACGTTGACCCCGGCCTGGGCCAGCAGCGGCCGGGTGCTGCCACCGGACTGGTCGAGCAGCGCCACCAGCACGTGTGCCGGTTCGAGCAGGTTGTGGTCGCGACCCACGGCCAGCGATTGCGCGTCGGCCAGCGCCTGCTGGAAACGCGAGGTGAGCTTGTCCATCCGCATGGGGGGTGCCTCTGCAAGGGGGGCCGGAAACGGGGCCGGCGATGCATCCCAGATGCGGCTCGTTGCGGCGGATTTCAAGGCGACTGGCAGGCTCCGGCACGGCCTGCAGGGCCCCGTGGACAGTCACCCGGTGGTCGCCACACACTTGCCATCCATCCCCCTCCATTGTCCGCCCGCGCCCATGAGCCCTTCCGACCCGGATGCCGCAGATGCCCCGCTCCCGTCCGACGCCCGGGCGGCCTACGCCCAGCGGCACTCCGACCGGCTGGAGATGCTGTTCACCCTGATCATGGCGATGGCCGCCATCGCCACCGCCTGGGCCGGGTTCGAAAGCTCCAAGTGGGGCGGCGTGCAGTCGCAGCTCAACACCCAGGCAGGCGCGCAACGGGTGCAGGCCAACCGCCTGTTCGCCGAAGCGGGGCAACTGCGCTCGCTGGACGCGATCGTGTTCACCCAGTGGCTGAGCGCGCTGAACATCGAGATCCAGGCCGACCCGGGCGCCTTCCCGGCACAGGGCTACGTCCCCCGCGAGGGCACCGCCTCGGCATTCCTGTACGCGCGCTTCCGCCAGGAGTTCCGCCCGGCCTTCGACGCCTGGCTGGCGCAACGGCCGCTGCGCAACCCCGATGCGGCGCGTACCCCGCTGGAAGTGCCCGAATACCGCCTGGCCTCGCAGGCCGAGGCCGAGCGCCTGCTTGCCGAGGCCGAAGCGAAGGCCGCACGGGCCCTGGAACTGAGCCAGGTATCGGAGAACTACACCCTGGTGAGCGTGATGTTCGCGCTGGTGCTGTTTTTCGTGGCGGTCGGCAACAAGTCCAGCGGGCGCTTCGCCCGGCGCCTGTTGTTCGGGCTGAGCCTGATCACCTTCGTGGCCACGCTGGGAGTGATGCTGTCGTTCCCGGTTGCCCCCTGACCGCGGCGCCGGCCGGGTCAGGGGGCGGTCGCGAACACCAGGGTCGCCATCCGCCCGGTGCGCTGGTCGCGGCGATGCGAATAGAAGCGCGCCGGGTCGCCGATCGTGCACAAGCCACCGCCATGGATGGCGGCGGCGGCCATTCCCGCCGCCTGCAGGCGCTGGCGCGCCAGTGCATACAGGTCCACCCGCCAGTGTCCGGGACGGGTGGCGAAGAACGCCGCTTCGGCCGCCGGATCGGCGGCGGTGAAGGCGTCGCGCACCTCGGCGCCGATCTCGTAGCGCAGCGGCCCGGCCGCCGGCCCCAACCAGGCCTCCAGCCGCGCCGGTGGCGTGCGCATCGCCGCGACGGTGGCTTCGAGCACGCCGCCGGCCAGTCCTCGCCAGCCGGCATGGGCCACGCCGACCTCGCCGCCTCCGGCCGCCGCGAACACCACCGGCAGGCAGTCGGCGGTGAGCACGGCCAGGACCACGCCTGCCACCGAAGTCACCGCCGCATCGGCTTCCGGCTCCCTGTCCGCGGCCAGCTGCGGACCGGCCAATGCGTCGCAACGCACCACGCCCCGGCCATGCACCTGACGCAGCCAGTGCGGCGCGGACGGCAGCGCGGCCAGTTCGGCCAGGGCCCCCCGATTGGCCGCCACCGCGACCGGATCGTCGCCGCAGCGCATGCCCAGGTTGAAACGGTCGAAGGGGGGCGCCGAGTAGCCCGCGCCATGACGCAGGGTGGTGAACGCGACCACCCCGGGGGGGGCGGGCCAGTCCGCCGCCAGCAGCGCAGGTCCGGTGGAGGCGGCGGTCGCAGTCATGCGCGGGCCGGCGCCTCAGCGCCGCTGTGCCTGTTCCCAGGCATGGCTGTCCTCGCGCAATACCCGCAGCAGTTCGAGCATGTCCGCCGGCACCGGCGCGGACACCCGGACCGGCTCGCCCGCGACCGGATGCACGAACTCCAGGGTCTCGGCATGCAGCGCCTGGCGGCCGAATCCGCGCAGCGCGGCGGCCAGTTCCTCGCTGGCGCCCTTGGGCAGCTTCAGCGGCCCGCCGTACAGCGGATCGCCGACGATGGGGTGGCGCAGGTGCTGCATGTGGACCCGGATCTGATGGGTGCGCCCGGTCTCCAGCCGGCACTCCAGCGCGGTATGCGCACGGAAGCGCTCGCGCAGGCGGAAATGGGTGACCGCCTCGCGCCCGTCGGCACGCACCGCCATGCGCAGGCGGTCGCGCGGGTGGCGGTCGATCGCCGCGTCGGCGGTGCCGCCGGACACCAGCGCCCCGACCACTACCGCCAGGTACTGCCGGTGAACCTGCCGCGCGGCCAGTTGCGCGACCAGGCCGGTGTGCGCGGGGAGGGTCCGGGCCACCACCATCACTCCGCTGGTGTCCTTGTCCAGGCGGTGCACGATCCCGGCCCGCGGCAGCGCGGCCAGCTCCGGGTCACGGTGCAGCAGCGCGTTGACCAGGGTGCCGGCCGGGTTGCCGGCGCCGGGATGGACCACCAGCCCGGCCGGCTTGTCCAGCACGAACAGGTCGGCGTCCTCGTACAACACCTGCAGCGGGATGTCCTCGGCCACCGCCTCGGTCCGGACCTCGGCCACCGCGGCCAGGGTCACCGTCTCTCCGCCGCGGACCGGGTCGCGCGGGCGCGCCGGTTCGCCGCCAAGCAAGGCGTCGCCGGACTTGATCCAGGCGGCCAGGCGCGAGCGCGAATACTCCGGGAACAACTCGGCCAGGACCGCATCGAAGCGGCGGCCGGCGGCCTCGTCGGGGATGGTGGCCTGGCGGGGGGGGGCGGAATGTTGGGACATCGGAAGGTCGGCGCCGGAACGGTCCGGCGGCCGGGAGTCAGTTGCCGGACAGGCCACTAGGCTATCATCGGCCCTTCCGTTTCCGCGCCGCATGCCCCCGATGGCCCATCGCCCCCGCTTCGCCCTCCCTGCCCCCCTGCGCCTGGCCGCCCTGCTGCTGGTGACCGCTTTCGTGGCCACCGGTTGCGGCCGCAACAGCAAGAAGGATGCCGAGGAGGGCCTTCCGGTCACCGTGCTCTACGACAAGGGCCACGGCCAGATGCAGGGAGGCAACTGGTCGGGCGCCGAAACCACCTTCCGCCGCCTGATCGCGCAGTACCCGTACGGTCCGTACACCGAGCAGGCGCTGATGGAAACCGCCTACGCCCAGTACAAGGCGGGCAAGCACGAGGACGCGGTCTCGACCATCGACCGCTTCATCCGCACCTATCCGACCCACCGCAACATCGCCTACTTCTACTACCTGCGCGGCCTGGCCAACTCCAACCGCGACGCGGTGCTGCTGCAGCGGGTCTGGTCGCTGGACCCCAGCCGCCGCGACCTGGCCGCACCGCAGCAGGCCTACGACGACTTCTCGCGCGTCGTCCAGCGCTATCCGAACAGCCGCTACGCCGAGGAATCGCGCCAGCGCATGGTCGAACTGCGCAACATGTTCGCCCGCCACGAGATGGACACCGCGCTGTACTACATGCGCCGCGGCGCCTGGCTGTCGGCGGTGAGCCGCGCCCAGTACGTGCTGGAAACCTATCCGCAGAGCGAGTTCCAGAACGACGCGGTGGCGGTGCTGGCCGCCTCCTACCGCGAACTGGGCAACACCGCGCTCGCCGACGACGCCCTGCGCGTGCTGCAGCTCAACGATCCGCAGCATCCGCTCCTGCGCGGCGACTGGCCGGACTATCCCTGGGCGGTCCGCAGGCTCAATCCGTTCGCCGGCGAGAAATCGCCGACCGGCGAGCGCAACGCCACGCGCAGCCGCTGATCCGGCCCGCCCTCAACCGCCGAAGCCGTTGCTGATCGGATAGCGGCGCTCGCGGCCGAACGCGCGCCGCGACACCTTCGGCCCGGGCGCGGCCTGGTGCCGCTTCCATTCACCGGCGCGCACCAGGCGCAGGATCCGGTCCACCACCTCCGCCGCATAACCTGCACCGACGATGTCCTCGCGCGACTGCTCCTGGTCGATGTAGCGGTAGAGGATGCCGTCGAGCACGTCGTAGGCCGGCAACGAGTCCTGGTCGGTCTGGTCCGGGCGCAGTTCGGCCGACGGAGCCCGGGCGATCACGCCCGGCGGGATCACCGGCGAACCGCCCACCGTATTCCGCCACTTGGCCAGGCCGTACACCTCGGTCTTGTACAGGTCCTTCAGCGGCGCGTAGCCGCCGCACATGTCGCCGTAGATGGTGGCGTAGCCGACCGCATACTCGCTCTTGTTGCCGGTGGTCAGCAGCAGCCCGCCGAACTTGTTGGCCAGCGCCATCATGATCGCGCCGCGGGCGCGCGACTGCAGGTTCTCTTCGGCGATGCCGGCCCCGGTGCCCTCGAACAGCGGGCCGAGCGCGGCCAGGAAGCCCTCGAACGCGGGCTCGATCGGCACCGTCTCCAGCCTGACCCCGAGCGCGGCGCACTGCTCGGCCGCCAGGTCGTTGGACAGTTTGCCGGTGTAGCGCGAAGGCAAGCGCACCGCGACCACGTTGTCCGCGCCCAGCGCGTCCACCGCCAGGGCCAGCACCAGCGCCGAATCGATGCCGCCGGACAGGCCCAGCCAGACCTTCGAGAAACCGTTCTTGGCGCAGTAGTCCTGGATCCCGCGCACCACTGCGCGCCACGCCAGCCCATCCATGCTCTCGTCGCCATCGTCCATCCATTGCACCGGCAGGAAGCGGCGGCTGGCGGGGTCGTAGTCCACCAGCAGCCACTGGTCGGTGAAGGCGGCCGCGGCCGGATGCACGGTGCCGTCGCCGTCGGCCACGAGAGAGGCGCCGTCGAACACCACCGAATCCTGGCCGCCGACCAGGTTGAGGTAGACCAGCGCGGCGCCGGACTCGCGGGTGCGCTGGGCCAGCAGCGCATCGCGCTGGGCATGCTTGCCGCGTTCGAACGGCGAGGCGTTCGGCGCCAGGACCAGTTGCGCGCCGGCGGCCACGGTATCGGCCAGCGGCTCGGGATGCCACAGGTCCTCGCACACCACCACCCCCACCGGCACGCCCCCGACCTCGAACACGCAGGGGCCGCCGTCAGGATCGGCCTGGAAATAGCGGCGCTCGTCGAATACGGCGTAGTTGGGCAGTTCGCGCTTGCGGTACCTGGCCTCGATCCGCCCGTCGCGCAGCACGCCGACCGAGTTGTAGAGCACGCTGCCGGCCGACTCCGGCCAGCCGACCAAGGCCAGGATCCCCTCCACCCCGGCGGCGATGCGCTGCAGCGCGGCCTCGCACTCGGCCAGGAACGCCGGCCGCAGCAGCAGATCCTCGGGCGGATAGCCGCACACCGCCAGTTCCGGGAACAGGACGATGTCGGCGCCGTACTCGTCGCGGGCGTCGGCGATCAGTTCCACGATCCGCTCCGCATTGGCGGCCAGCGCGCCGACCGGGAAGTCGAACTGGGCCAGGGCGATGCGCAGGGAATCCTTCATGGCGTCCTACCTGTCTGCGGGTGCGCCCCATGATACCGGCGCCGGGCGAACGCGCCGCGGCCGCAGCCATGCCGGGTTCCCGCTCCGCCTAGCTATGGGGTTTTCTGTCCGACCCGCTCCGGGGCCCCGACCTCGACCTTGCCCCGCGGCGGCTCGGTCCAGACCGCATCGGTCCAGGCCTCGTAGTATTTCGGCTCCCAGAACTTGTTGGCGTAGAAATCGTGGCCGCGGATCGTGGTCCACAACCCGCCCTTGCCGGGTATCCGCACCACCGCCGACCTGTTCGGTCGCCCGGCGATCATCTGCCGGCGTGCCTTGCGCAATTCCCCGGCCATGCGCGGCCTGGCCACTTCGTCGGCATACTCGGCCAGCAACGACTGGCCCCGTTCGATCGCATGCTCGCGCTCGGCCGGATCCAGCGCGCTCCAGTAGCTTTCGCGCAGGACCACGAACTGCGGGTATCCGCGCTCGGCCGCCAGGTCGGCCCAGGCATAGCCCAGCGGCCGGTCGACCGGCTGCCCGCGCCCCGTCCAGGCCATCTCCGCGAGCATCGCCTGGGAAAGCTTGTCGGCGAAGCCGGCGGACGCGAGGAAGTGCGTGCGCGCCTGTTCGAAATCGCCCTCTTCGTAGGCCAGCCAGCCTTCGCGCCGGAACTTGAGGTCGGGGTGCGCATTGAGGAATGCCCAGGAACTCATCACCTGCTGGTCTTCACGGTCCGGCTGCACGCCGTCGCTCGCGGCGACGGGCAGCACCAGCCAGCAGGCGAGCAGGAGCAGCAGGTATCGGAAAACGCCGCCGGCCACGCATCCCCCGCCACATCCGTCGATGCCGCAGCCTAGCATCCGCGACCACCGCGCCCGCGCGGGTCCGGACGGACCCGCCGCCAGGACCGCCATGGATTGGCCCATCCCCGAAAGCAGGGAAGCCGCCCGAAGGCGGCTTCCCGAGATGGGCCGGCAGGCGACCGCTCAGCCGCCCAGCCGCTTCTTCATCGCCGCGCCCAGGTCGCCCGGCGAGCGCACCGTGGTCACGCCCGCCGCTTCCATCGCCGCGAACTTGCCCTCGGCCGTGCCCTGTCCGCCCGAGGCGATCGCGCCGGCGTGGCCCATGCGCTTGCCCGGGGGGGCCGAGGCGCCGGCGATGAAGCCGACGACCGGCTTCTTCACGTGGTTCTTGATGTATTCGGCGCCCTCTTCCTCGGCGCTGCCGCCGATCTCGCCGACCATGATGATGCCCTCGGTCTGCGGGTCCTCGTTGAACAGCTTCAGGCAGTCGACGAAGTTCAGGCCGTTGATCGGGTCGCCGCCAATACCAATACAGGTCGACTGGCCCAGGCCCGCGTCGGTGGTCTGCTTCACCGCCTCGTAGGTCAGGGTACCCGAGCGCGAGACGATGCCGACCTTGCCCGGCTTGTGGATGTGGCCGGGCATGATCCCGATCTTGCACTGCCCCGGCGTGATCACGCCGGGGCAGTTCGGGCCGATCAGGACCACGTCCGGATGGCCCTTGAGCACGTTCTTGACCCGCAGCATGTCCAGCACCGGGATGCCCTCGGTGATGCACACGATGACCTTGATCCCGGCCGCGGCCGCCTCCAGGATCGCGTCGGCCGCGAACGGCGGCGGCACGTAGATGACCGAGGCGTCGGCGCCGGTGGCCTTGACCGCATCGGCGACGGTGTTGAACACCGGCAGGCCGATGTGGGTCTGGCCGCCCTTGCCCGGGGTGACGCCGCCGACCACCTGGGTCCCGTACTCGACCATCTGTTCGGCGTGGAAGGTGCCTTGCTGGCCGGTGAAGCCCTGCACGATCACCTTGGTGTTCTTGTCGATGAGAACGGACATGCGTTCGAATCCTTTGGGTTCAGGCCGCAACCGCGGCAACGGCCTTCTTGGCGCCGTCGTTGATGTCGTCGGCGGGGATGATGGCCAGGCCGCTTTCCTTCAGCAGCTTCTTGCCTTCCTCCACGTTGGTGCCTTCCAGGCGCACGATCACCGGGATCTTCACGCCCACGTCCTTGACCGCGGCGATGATGCCCTCGGCGATCATGTCGCAGCGGACGATGCCGCCGAAGATGTTGACGAAGATCGCCTTGACCTTGTCCGAGGACAGGATCAGCTTGAACGCGGTGGTCACCCGGTCCTTGGTCGCGCCGCCGCCGACGTCGAGGAAGTTCGCCGGCTCGCCGCCGTTGAGCTTGATCACGTCCATGGTCGCCATCGCCAGGCCGGCGCCGTTGACCATGCAGCCGATGTTGCCGTCCATGGTCACGTAGTTGAGGTCGTGCTGGCTGGCCAGCACCTCGGTCTCGTCCTCCTGGCTCTTGTCGCGCATGGCGACCAGGTCCGGATGGCGGAAGCTGGCGTTGTCGTCGGAGTTGACCTTGCCGTCCAGCGCGTACAGGTCGCCGCTGTCCAGGATCGCCAGCGGGTTCAGCTCGACCAGCGACAGGTCCTTGTCGTTGAACAGGCGGTACAGCCCGGTCATGATCTTGACCAGCTGGTTGACCTGCTTGGCGTTCAGGCCCAGGGCGAAGCCGACGTCGCGCGCCTGGTACGGCTGCAGGCCCTCGACGAAGTTCACGTTGAGGGTCTGGATCAGGTGCGGGGTCTCGGCGGCGACCTTCTCGATCTCCACCCCGCCCTCGGACGAGGCGATGTAGGTGATCGACTTGCTGCCGCGGTCCACCAGCACCGACAGGTAGAGTTCCTTGGCGATCTCGCCGGCCTCGGTGACCAGCACCTGGTTCACCGGCAGGGCCACGCCGCCGGACTGGTAGGTGGCCATCTTCGTGCCGAGCATGCCGATGGCGGCATTGAACACGTCGTCGGGGGTCTTGCAGAACTTGACGCCGCCGGCCTTGCCGCGGCCACCGGCATGGATCTGGGCCTTGACCATCCAGGGGCCGCTGCCGAGGGCCTTGGCCGCGTCGACCGCTTCGGCCGGGGTGGACGCGACGCGTCCGGCCGGAACCGGAATGCCGTATCCGGCAAACAGCTGTTTCGCCTGGTACTCGTGGAAATTCATGCTTCACCAGTGGGGTGGGGAACGACCGCCGGGCCGGCCGCGGATCCGGGCCGGAGTGGCCGGGGGCGTGCGGGGCGGGGCCGGTATTGTCGCCGACAAGGGCGCGGCGGTGCAAAACGCCCGCCATCCGGCCCCCCGCGGCCCCGGCAGGCGCGCAGCCCTATACTGGCCATGGCCGCGCACAGGGAGTCCCGGGCTTGCACCACGCATCGATCATCGACCGCTTCGAATCGATCCCCAGGCGCGAGCTGTATTTCTTCGGCCTGTTCCGGGTGCTGGAAGCCGGGATCATGGCCGCGCTGGTATTCAGCCCGCTTTCGGATCTGATCGGCGCACCGCGCAACGCCGCCCTCGGCGGTACGGTGGCGGTGGCCTACCTGGTCGCCGCGCTGGTCCTGCTGCTGGCCAGCCGCAGGGAGCGCTGGCTGCTGCCGCTGGTGTTCGGCGGCGCCTGCATCGACATCCTCGCCGCGACCCTGGCCACCCACGCCCTGCCCTCGGTGGCCGCCGGCATCGCGATGATGCTGCTGTTCAACGTCGCCGCCGCGGCGATGCTGTTGCCGTTGCGCTACGGCATGACGGTGGCCCTGCTGGCCAGCATGGCGCTGGTGTCCGAGTACGTGTGGAGTGTGTTCACCGACGGCAGCCAGCCGCGCTCGCTGGCCGAGTTGTGCATGTTCGTCACCAGCTACCTGGCGCTGGGCTGGCTGGCCTGGCAGATCGGCCAGCGCGCCCGCTCCAGCCAGGAACTGGCCGAGAAGCGCACCGCCGAGGTCGCCAACCTGGTGGAGATCAACGAACTGATCATCCGCCGCATGCGCACCGGGGTCCTGGTGGTGGATGCCGACAACCGGGTCACCCTGGCCAACGAGGCCGCCTCGCTGCTGCTGGGCGACGGCAACGAGGCGCTGGCGGTGGAACTGAACCGGGTCGTGCCCGAACTGGCCCGGCGCCTGCAGCGCTGGCGCAACGGCTGGCAGGTCGACGACACCCCGATGCAGTTGTTCCCCGACCAGTCCGAGGTGCAGCCGCGCTTCGCCCGGCTGCTGGCCGACAGCGACCTGACCCTGGTGTTCCTCGACGACAGCACCGTGGTCTCGCGCCGCGCCGAATCGCTGACCCTGGCCGCGCTGGGCCGCTTCTCCGCCAGCCTGGCCCACGAGATCCGCAACCCGCTGGCCGCGATCAACTATGCGGTGCAGTTGCTTGAAGAGTCGCGCAACGTCGACGAGGCCGACCGGCGCCTGCTGCAGATCATCCACCAGCAGTGCCAGCGCACCAACGGCATCGTCGAAAGCGTGCTGGGACTGGCCCGGCGCGAGCGGGCCAATCCGGAGAATACCGACCTGGTCCCGTTCGTGCGCCGTTTCGTCGACGACTACCGCCAGACCCTGTCGATCGAGACCGACAGCCTGGAGGCGATCCTGCCGGCGCATCCGGTCGCGGCCATGGTCGACCCGCGGCACCTGCAGCAGGTCCTCACCGCGCTGGTCCACAACGCGCTCAAGTACGGGCGCCTGATGGACGAACCGGCGCGGGTGCGGCTGCGGGTGTTCCAGGACGGCCGCAACGCCTATGTCGACGTGCTCGACCGCGGACCGGGGATCCCCGAGGGCGTGGCCGCGCAGCTGTTCCGGCCCTTTTTCACCACCTCCGAGCACGGCACCGGCCTGGGCCTGTACATCGCCCGCGAGCTGTGCCGCGCCAACCAGGCCAATCTGGAGTACGTGCCGGTGCCCGGCGGCGGCGCCTGCTTCCGCGTGGCCATGCCCGGGCCGCATGCGATCCTGCCGCCCTGACCGCGGCCGGCTTGGCCGCTCCCCCCTGCTTCGGCTATCGTTCCGCATATGAGTGCCAACCGCAGCGCCCTGATCGTCGACGACGAACGCGATATCCGCGAATTGCTGGTGCTCACCCTGGGGCGGATGGGACTGCGGGTCGATACCGCGGCCAACCTGACCGAAGCGCGCGAGTTGCTGGCCGCCAACCGCTACGACCTGTGCTTCACCGACATGCGCCTGCCCGACGGCAACGGCATCGAGCTGGTCGGCGAGATCTCCCGCCAGTTCCCGCAGACCCCGGTCGCGATGATCACCGCCTTCGGCAACATGGACCTGGCGGTGGAGGCGCTGAAAGCCGGCGCCTTCGACTTCGTCAGCAAGCCGGTGGACATCAACGTGCTGCGCGGCCTGGTCCGGCATGCGCTGGAACTGAACAACACCGAGCGGCCCAAGCCGCCGCCACCGCCGCCGGAAGCCAACCGCCTGCTCGGCGATTCCCCGGCCATGGCCACCCTGCGCGCCACCATCGCCAAGGTCGCGCGCAGCCAGGCGCCGATCTACATCCTCGGCGAGTCGGGCGTGGGCAAGGAACTGGTCGCGCGCACCATCCACGAGCAGGGCGCGCGCGGCGCCGGGCCGTTCGTGCCGGTCAACTGCGGCGCGATCCCGGCCGAACTGATGGAAAGCGAGTTCTTCGGCCACAAGAAGGGCAGCTTCACCGGCGCCCACGCCGACAAGCCCGGCCTGTTCCAGGCCGCCAACGGCGGCACCCTGTTCCTGGACGAGGTCGCCGAGCTGCCGCTGCCGATGCAGGTCAAGCTGCTGCGCGCGATCCAGGAGAAGTCGGTGCGCCCGGTCGGCGCCGCCGGCGAGGTGGCGGTGGACGTGCGGATCCTCTCGGCCACCCACAAGGACCTGTCCCATCTGGTCGCCGACGGCCGCTTCCGCCACGACCTGTACTACCGGATCAACGTGATCGAGCTGCGGGTGCCGCCGCTGCGCGAGCGCACCGGCGACCTGGCGCAGCTGGCCGACGCGATTCTGCAGCGCCTGGCGGCCGGCCAGGGCCGGGCCACGCCCGAGCTGACCGCCGCCGCGCACGCGGCGCTGGCCGGCTACGCCTTCCCCGGCAACGTGCGCGAACTGGAAAACATCCTCGAGCGCGCCCTCGCCCTGGCCGAGGGCGACAGCATCGACGCGGCCGACCTGCACCTGCCGCAGGCGCCGACCGCCGGCGCGACGGCGGGCGCGGCCATGACCGCCGAGGCGGTCATCGATCTGGACCCGGGCACCGGCGCGCTGCCCTCGTACATCGAGCAGCTCGAACGCGCCGCGATCCAGAAGGCGCTCGAAGAAAATCGCTGGAACAAGACCCGCGCCGCCGCGCAGCTGGGCATCACCTTCCGGGCGTTGCGCTACAAGCTGAAAAAGCTTGGCATGGACTGAGGCGGAAAGCCGGTTGCCCCGTGGCGACCGGCGATACTGGCGCATGAGCACCCCGTCGCCGCCACCGAAGAAGTCGCTGGGCCAGCATTTCCTGCACGAGCGCGCCTACATCGAGCGCATCGTCCAGGCGGTGGACCCGAAGCCGGGTGACCGCGTGGTCGAGATCGGCCCCGGGCAGGGTGCCATCACCCTGCCCCTGCTGCGTCGGCACGGCGCGCTGACCGTGGTCGAATTCGACCGCGACCTGGTCGGCCCGCTGGCGGCGATGGCCGAGGGCGTGGGCGAACTGGCCATCGTCCACCGCGACGTGCTGCAGGTGGACTTCACCGCGCTGGCCGCCGGGACCCCGGTGCGCCTGGTCGGCAACCTGCCCTACAACATTTCTTCGCCGATCCTGTTCCACGCACTGGACCACGCTGCGGTCATCCGCGACATGGTGTTCATGCTGCAGAAGGAAGTCGTGGACCGGATGGCGGCCGCGCCGGGAAGCAAGGTCTATGGCCGGCTGAGCGTGATGCTGCAGGCGTACTGCCAGGTGCAACCGCTGTTCGTGGTCCCACCCGGCGCGTTCCGGCCGCCGCCGAAGGTGGACTCGGCGGTGGTGCGGCTGGTCCCGCGCGACCCGACCACGGTCGGCATCGACGACCGCGTCCGCTTCGCCGAGGTGGTCCGCGCCGCCTTCGGCCAGCGCCGCAAGACCCTGCGCAACGCACTCGACGGCGTCTGCGGGCCGGCGCAGTTCGAAGCGGCCGGCGTTGCCGCCAGCGCACGCGCCGAACAGATCGAGGTGGCGGCCTTCATCCGCCTGGCCAACGCTCCCGCATAGGCATTCGCGCGCCGGTGGCCGGGAATCCCGGGGTTCGGCGTTGGCCTGCAGGCATGGGCACGTCGTCCCGGCCGTCACGGGGCTTCGCTTACACTGTGGCCATGCCGCATCCCTTCACGTCCCGCGCGATCGACATGGAAGTCGCACCCCCGCTTCGAAGCACGCCTCGCCGCCCGGTCGCTCCCCGCTGCCCATTCCCAGCCCGGGGCCTGCGGCCATGAGCGTGTGGGCCATCGGCGACCTGCAGGGCTGCTACGACGCCACCCGGCGCCTGCTGGACAGGATCCGTTTCGATCCGGCGGCCGATACCCTCTGGTTCTGCGGCGACCTGGTCAACCGCGGCGGCCAGTCGCTGGAGACCCTGCGCCTGGTGCATTCGCTGCGCGAGCGCAGCATCGTGGTCCTGGGCAACCACGACCTGTCGCTGCTGGCGGTCGGCGAGCGTGCGCCAGCCGAGCGGCGCAAGGTCAATCCCGACCTGCAGCGGGTCGTGTTCGCCGACGACAGCGCCGAGCTGCTGGGCTGGCTGCGCATGCAGAAGCTGGTGCACGTCGATCGCGCGCTGGGCTGGATGATGGTCCATGCCGGGCTCGCGCCGCAGTGGACCACCCAGGATGCCGAGCAGCACGCCGCCGAGGTCGAGCGCCAGCTGCGCGGCGACGGCTACCGCAGCCTGTTGCGCAACATGTACGGCGACCGGCCGAACTGGTCGCCGGGCCTGCGCGGCCACGACCGCTGGCGCGCAACCATCAACTGGCTCACCCGCGCCCGCTACTGCACCCCGCGCGGCCGCATCGCGATCGAGGAGAAGGGTCCGCCGGGAACCCAGGCGGCCGGCCTGTATCCCTGGTACGAGGCGCCGGGCCGGGTCGAGCGCGACCTGAAGATCGTGTGCGGACACTGGTCCACGCTCGGCCTGACGCTCACCCAGGGCGTGTACGCGATCGACACCGGCGCGGTGTGGGGCGGCAAGCTCACCGCGCTGCAGCTGGACAGCGAGGACCTGCGCGTGGTGCAGGTGCCCGGCCGCGACGTGGCCGCACTGCCGCCACACCTGCGCAAGGAATAGGCGCCCGTTGTCCCGGCGGACGCCGGAGCCCCGTGCAGCGGTGGCCCCAGGCCGAAGTCGACGCGCTCGGTCCTCGTCCAGGCGGCACCCCCGACCGAAGCCAGCCCGCTTTCCGGTCAACCGATCCTGCGGTATTCCACGAACTCGAACGGATGCGGATGCCTGGAGTCGGCCGGATGCGGCTCGCGCGCGGCCACGTGCCAGCGCGCGGGATCCCATGCCGGGAAGAACGCATCGGCATCGGCGACGACGGTGTCGACGTGGGTGAGGTGCAGCACGGCGGCATGCGGCAGGGTCAGGGCGTAGATTTCGCCGCCGCCGATCACGCACAGCTCGCTGGCGCCTTCGGCGGCGGCCACTGCGATCGCTTCGTCCAGCGAAGCCACTGCGCGCATGCCGTCGAACGGAACCCGGCCGCCGCGGGTCAGGACCAGATTGGCGCGTCCGGGCAGCGCGCGCCCCAGCGATTCGGCGGTCCTGCGGCCCATCAGCACCGGCTTGCCCAGGGTCAGCGCCTTGAATCGTTTCAGGTCGTCGGGCAGCCGCCACGGCAGGTCGTTGCCACGGCCGATGCCGCGCCGGCGGTCCAGCGCCGCAAGCAGCACCAGGCGGACCGGCGCCGGCGGCTGCGCGATCGCGCTCACGCGGTGCGGCCCATCCGCCGGCCCGGACCGGCGCTCAGACCGCCACCGGCGCCTTGATCGCCGGCGCCGGGTCGTAGCCTTCGATGACGATGTCCTCGTAGCCGAAGGCGAACAGGTCGGAGACCTCGGGGTTCAGGCGCAAGCGCGGCAATGCGCGCGGCGTACGCGCCAGCTGCTCGCGCGCCTGCTGGTAGTGGTTCGAATACAGGTGCGCATCGCCCAGCGTGTGGACGAAATCGCCCGGCCGCAGCCCGGTCGCCTGCGCCACCATGTGGGTCAGCAACGCATAGCTGGCGATGTTGAACGGCACCCCCAGGAAGATGTCTCCGCTGCGCTGGTACAGCTGGCAACTCAGTTTCCCGTCGGCGACGTAGAACTGGAACATCGTGTGGCACGGCATCAGCGCCATCTTCGGCAGGTCGGCCACGTTCCAGGCCGAGACGATCAGTCGGCGCGAATCCGGGTTGCGCCGGATTTCGTCCACCACCCAGCGGATCTGGTCGATCTCGCCGCCGTCGCCACCGGTCCAGCGCCGCCACTGCTTGCCGTAGACCGGGCCCAGCTCGCCGTTGGCATCGGCCCATTCGTCCCAGATGCTGACCTTGTTGTCCTTCAGGTAGGCGATGTTGGTCTCGCCCTTCAGGAACCACAGCAGTTCGTGCACGATCGAGCGCAGGTGCAGCTTCTTGGTGGTGACCAGGGGGAAGCCCTGGGCCAGGTCGAAGCGCATCTGCCAGCCGAACACGCTGCGGGTGCCGGTGCCGGTGCGGTCGGATTTCTCGCTGCCGTGTTCGAGCACGTGGCCGAGCAGGTCCAGGTATGGCTTCACTTCTTCGCGTCCTCCGCCGGTTGTGGCCGCAGCACCGGCGCACGGTGCGAACGCCACAGCAGGAACAGGCCGAGCAGGATCAGCGGCAGGCTCAGCACCTGGCCCATGGTCAGCCAGCCGAACGCCAGGTAGCCCAACTGCGCGTCGGGTACCCGCACGAATTCCACCAGGAAGCGGAAGCCGCCGTACAGCAGCGCGAACAGGCCCGACACCGCGTAGCGCGGCCGCGGCTTCGCGGAGAACCACCACAGCACGCCGAACAGCGCCAGCCCTTCGAGCAGGGCCTGGTACAGCTGCGAGGGATGGCGCGCGAACGCGTCCAGCGCGCCGGTGTCGAACTGCGCCTTGAGCGCCGCCGGGTCCATGCTCCGGTACGGCTCGGGCAGGCCGCTGGGGAACACCACGCCCCAGCCGCCCTCGGTGTACTTGCCCCACAACTCGCCGCCGATGTAGTTGCCGATGCGGCCGAAGCCCAGCCCCGGCGGCACCAGCGGGGCGACGAAGTCCATGGTGTCGAAGAAATGCTGGCGCTGGCGCCGCGACCACAGCCAGGACGCGACCAGCACGCCGACCAGGCCGCCGTGGAAGCTCATCCCGCCTTCCCAAACCTTGAACACCTGCAGCGGATGCTCGAGGTAGGTGCCCAGGTCGTAGAACAGCACGCTGCCGAGCCGGCCACCGACGATCACGCCGATCAGGCCGTAGAACAGCAGGTCGCCGAACCCGTCGTCGTCGACCCCGGGCAGGCGCCCGGCGCGGATCCGGCGCCGGCCCAGCCACCACGCCACCAGGAAGCCGAGCAGGTACATCAATCCGTACCAGTGCACGCGCAGCGGCCCGAGCGAGACGGCGACCGGATCGATCTGGTGCAGGAAGATCATCGGGAATCCCGGGAATTGACCGGCCTATTGTGCCCGAGCGGCGGTCGTTCCTGCATGCAACCACCCCGGGCGGAACACCGCTGCCCGCCCCCATGCCGGCATGCGCCGGCCATCGGCCGGCGCTACAGCAGGACGGGCCGGTCCGGGATCTCGTCCAACGCCCGCGCCGCGGCCGGGCAATGCACGGCCAGCAAGGCCGAAATCCTGCGGATGCCGTCGATCACCGCGTGCTCCATGTCGGCGCCGCGGATGCCGGCCTCGACCGCCGCGCACACCGACTCCCATTCCGCGTCGGATACCCGCGCGTGCAAGCCCCGATCGGCGACGATCTCGATCGCCTGGTCGGCCAGCAACAGGTACAGCAGCACGCCGTTGTTGGCCCGCGTATCCCAGACCCGCAGCCCGGCGAACACCTCGTGCGCGCGGGCGCGCGGGGCCATGTCCGCCCGCAGCGCGCGCCAGGGCAATCCGGCCTCGACCGCGAATACCACCTCGCCGTCGTGCAGCCTCTCGCCTTCGCCGATCGCCGCGGCGATCCGCTCCAGACGCGCATCCGGGAAGCGGTGCCGGGCCGAGGGCGCGAACAGGTGGCGCAGCCAGCGCATCGCCATGGTCATCACCAGCGTCCCGAGGCGCCGCCGCCACCGGAACGTCGTCCCGTGGTGACGGCGATGATGCCATGGACCACGACGACGAAGCCAAGGAACCGTAAAGGGTTGGTAACAATTCAAGTCACTGAAAAAGGGCCAAAAGAAATCGCCACGCTTCCTGAAGATCTCTAGTATGAATGAAAACAGACTGTCGTTCTAAACCAGCGACTCCCAAAGCAATAGCAAATGCAAATACAAACTGGTAGGACAAGTAGTGTTGATACGACTCGGTTGAGACACGCTCGAATGGGCACGGGGACGCAGGATTCGTTCGTTCCGTCCTGCTTCCGAAGTCATTTGCCTCCATTCTTTTGCGTTCACTACTAATGCTGCGGCGGCGGCCGCCAAGTAGTACGGGGGCGCTTGAACCGGGGTGCTCCCTCTACAAGCCGGTCAGACCTGTCCTCCTGGAGGGCGGCGATGGCCTCCGCGGGAGGACGAGTGGCGTGGTCCCGGTGAGGCGGCTCTGGTTCCGGGTCCAATTCTGCTGTTGCTCCTCCTCCTTCATCAAACCAGCTCAGCGACTTGCTCCTCCTCCTTTTCACAGCAGTCCTACTCGGAATGGACGACCACCTACACTGCCCGCACTGCCGCGTGTCGATCAGGCCAACCGACCGCCGCCCTGCGGTCGCAGTGGCTGCTGCTACAGCTGCATCAACTGCAACTGCAACTGAAAGTCTTGTTACTGTACCAGGATTTGTAATAGAGGTTTTGGTAGTTTTAGAAATTTCATAATTAACAGTTTCATCAGTACGATTAGTATTGGAGCTTGCACCACCCGCAGCATCAGCAGCCGTGCCATCAGGTATGTTTTGGCCTTGTGTTACTGCTGCGTCTGCACTTTTATCAG
>JAFLEA010000017.1 GCA_017302035.1 Lysobacterales bacterium | reverse complement strand
GCCGCCGGCCTTGCCGCTGCGCCGTCCGGCCGGCTTGCCGGCCGCGGGCCGCAGCGGCCGTTCCAGGGCCAGGTCGAGCACTTCGTCGATCCAGCGCACCGGCACGATCCTCATTCCCTCGGTGACGTTGGCCGGGATATCGGCCAGGTCCTTGCGGTTCTCCTCCGGGATCACCACGGTGCGGATGCCGCCGCGCAGGGCCGCGAGCAGTTTCTCCTTCAGGCCGCCGATCGCGGTGACCTTGCCGCGCAGGGTGATCTCGCCGGTCATGGCGATGTCGGCACGCACCGCTACCTTGGTCAGGGTCGACACCAGCGCGGTGACCATGGCGATGCCGGCGCTGGGACCGTCCTTGGGCGTGGCGCCGTCGGGCACGTGCAGGTGCACGTCGTGCTTCTGCAGGAAGTCGGTCTCGATGCCCAGGTTCTCGGCGCGCGCGCGCACCACCGACAATGCCGCGGAGGCGGACTCCTTCATCACGTCGCCGAGCTGGCCGGTCAGGATCAGCTGGCCCTTGCCCGGCACCAGGGTGGCCTCGATCTGCAGCAGGTCGCCGCCGACTTCCGTCCAGGCCAGGCCGGTGACCAGGCCGATCTCGTTCTGCTCCTCGGCGCGGCCGTAGTCGAAGCGGCGCACGCCCAGGTACTTGTCCAGAGTCTTGGAGGAGACCTGCACCAGCGCGGACTTAGGCTTGCGCGCCGGAGCGGCCTTCTTCGCGACGGCCTTCTTGACCGGCTGCGGCCCCTTCAGCGCGATCTCCTTGACCACCTTGCGGCAGATCTTGGAGATCTCGCGCTCCAGGTTGCGCACGCCCGACTCGCGGGTGTAGTAGCGCACGATGTCGCGCACGGCGTCCTCGGCGATGGCCAGTTCCTCCAGCTTCAGCCCATTGGCCTTGAGCTGCTTGGGCACCAGGTAGCGGGAAGCAATACTCAGCTTCTCGTCCTCGGTATAGCCGGGGATCCGGATCACCTCCATGCGGTCCAGCAGCGGGCCGGGGATGTTGAGCGAGTTGGAGGTCGCCACGAACATCACCTCGGACAGGTCCAGGTCGACCTCCAGGTAGTGGTCGTTGAACGAATGGTTCTGCTCGGGATCGAGCACCTCCAGCAGCGCCGAGGACGGGTCGCCGCGGAAGTCCATCGACATCTTGTCGATCTCGTCGAGCACGAACAGCGGGTTCTTGGCGCCGACCTTGTTGAGGTTCTGCACGATCCGGCCCGGCATCGAGCCGACATAGGTGCGGCGATGGCCGCGGATCTCGGCCTCGTCGCGCACGCCGCCCAGCGACATGCGCACGAACTTGCGGTTGGTGGCCTTGGCGATGGACTGCCCCAGCGAGGTCTTGCCCACGCCCGGCGGGCCGACCAGGCACAGGATCGGACCCTTCATCTGCTTGACCCGCGACTGCACCGCCAAGTATTCGAGGATCCGCTCCTTGACCTTGTCCAGTCCGTAGTGGTCCGCGTCCAGGGTGTCCTGCGCGACCTTGAGGTCCTTGCGCACCTTGCTGCGCTTCTTCCATGGCACGCCCAGCAGCCAGTCCAGGTAGTTGCGCACCACCGCGGCCTCGGCGGACATAGGCGACATCTGCTTGAGCTTGTTGAGTTCGTTGCGGGCCTTGGCCTCCACCGCCTTGGGCATGCCGGCCTCGGCGACGCGGCGCACCAGCTCCTCCAGTTCGCCGGGGGAGTCGTCCAGGTCGCCCAGTTCCTTCTGGATCGCCTTCATCTGCTCGTTGAGGTAGTACTCGCGCTGGCTCTTCTCCATCTGCGACTTGACCCGGCCGCGGATGCGCTTCTCCATCTGCTGCACGTCGATCTCGCCTTCGACCAGGCCGACCAGCAACTCCAGGCGCTCGCCCACGTCGGCGCTTTCCAGCAGCCGCTGCTTGTCGGCCAGGCGCACGCCGATGTGCGCGGAAATGGTGTCGGCCAGGCGCCCCGGGTCGTCGATCCCCGACAGGGTCTGCAGCAACTCCGGCGGCAGCTTGCGATTGGTCTTCACGTACTGCTCGAACAAGCCGGTGAGGGTGCGCGCCACCGCCTCGACCTCGCGCTCGCTGCGGCCGCTGCCGGCCTCGATCGGCTCGCCGCGGCCGTGCAGGGCGCCATCGCGCTCGCCGATGCCGTCCACGTGCACGCGCGCGGTGCCCTCGACCAGCACCTTGATCGTGCCATCGGGCAACTTGAGCAGCTGCAGCACCTGGGCCAGGGTACCGACCGCGTACAGGTCGCCCGCATCCGGGTCGTCGGTCTCGGCCGACTTCTGCGCCAGCAGCAGGATCCGCTTGTCGGCCTCCATCGCCTGCTCCAGCGCACGCATGGACTTGTCCCGGCCGACGAACAGCGAGATGACCATGTGCGGGAACACCACCACGTCGCGCAGGGGCAGGACGGGCAGTTCCAGGGCGTCGGATCGGGTACGGGACATGCAGGCTCCGGTTGTGCGTGGGGCGACGGCCGTGGCCGTCCTGGCCCTGTTATGGGGGCTGGCCCGGCGGCTTGCAAGAACTTTCGGGACTCCGTTTCGCGGTCAGCATGATGAAGAAGCCCCGGGAGGGCCCGGGGCTTCTTCATCATGCTGAACCCTTGGCGGCCGGGGCCGCGCCACTCACTCGGCCGAGGCGACCTTGGGTGCGGCCGGCGGGGTCTGGTAGATCAGGTACGGCTCGGTCTTGTGCTCGATCACCGACTCGTCCACCACCACCTTGCTCACGTTCTCGGCCGAAGGCAGGTCGTACATGGTGTCCAGCAGCACCGACTCGACGATGGTGCGCAGGCCGCGGGCGCCGGTCTTGCGCTTGAGCGCCTTGCGCGCGATCGCCGCCAGCGCGTCGGGGCGGAATTCCAGCTCCACGCCTTCCATCTCGAACAGCTTCTTGAACTGCTTGGTGATGGCGTTCTTCGGCTCGGTCAGGATCTTGACCAGGGCCGCCTCGTCCAGTTCCTCCAGGGTCGCCACCACCGGCAGGCGGCCGACGAACTCGGGGATCAGGCCGAACTTGATCAGGTCCTCCGGCTCGACCTCGGCCAGCACCTTGCCGGTGTCGGCCTTGCGCGCCTGGCTCTTCACCTTCGCGCCGAAGCCAATGCCGCCGGCCTCGGTGCTGCGCTGCTGGATGATCTTGTCCAGGCCGGCGAACGCGCCGCCGACGATGAACAGGATGTTGCGGGTGTCCACCTGCAGGAATTCCTGCTGCGGATGCTTGCGCCCGCCCTGCGGCGGCACGCTGGCCACGGTGCCCTCGATCAGCTTGAGCAGCGCCTGCTGCACGCCCTCGCCGGACACGTCGCGGGTGATCGACGGGTTCTCGCTCTTGCGCGAGATCTTGTCGATCTCGTCGATGTAGACGATGCCCTGCTGCGCCTTGTCGACGTCGTAGTCGCACTTCTGCAGCAGCTTCTGGATGATGTTCTCCACGTCCTCGCCGACGTAGCCGGCCTCGGTCAGCGTGGTCGCGTCGGCCATGGTGAACGGCACGTTGAGCAGCCGGGCCAGGGTCTCGGCCAGCAGGGTCTTGCCCGAACCGGTCGGGCCGACCAGCAGGATGTTGGACTTGGCCAGCTCCACGTCCTCGTTGCGCTGGCGGCTCTCGATCCGCTTGTAGTGGTTGTACACGGCCACCGCGAGGGTCTTCTTCGCCCGCTGCTGGCCGATCACGTACTGGTCCAGGACCTCGAGGATCTCGCGCGGCTTGGGCAGCGAGCTGCGCGCGGACTGGGCCTTCTCCTCCAGCTCCTCGCGGATGATGTCGTTGCAGAGCTCGACGCATTCATCGCAGATGAACACGCTCGGGCCGGCGATCAGCTTGCGCACCTCATGCTGGCTCTTGCCGCAGAACGAGCAGTACAGGATCTTGTTGCTGTCGCCGGTACGGCCTTGCCGGTCTTCGCTCATGCTTGGTTATTCCAGTGTCGCAGTCCCGCTGGGACGGGAGTTCGGGGCGAGAATAGCACAGGGTCCGCGGCGCGCCGGAAGCGCGCCGGACCCTGCGGTACGGGGTGGCCAGGCCGGTCCGGAGGGACCGGCGGGGGCTGCCGGGACGGGGTTTCGCGGATCGGCTCAGCCCGCCTGGATCGATTCGTCCGAGCGGCGCTCCAGCACCTGGTCGACCAGGCCGTAGGCCTGGGCCTCGGCGGCGCTCTTGAAGTTGTCGCGCTCGGTGTCGCGGGCGATGGTCTCGATGCTCTGGCCGGTGTGGTGGGCCAGGATCTCGTTCAGCCGCGCGCGCATGCTCAGGATCTCGCGGGCATGGATGTCGATGTCGGTGGCCTGACCCTGGAAGCCGCCCAGCGGCTGGTGGATCATCACCCGCGAGTTCGGCAGCGCGTAGCGCTTGCCCGCCGCGCCGGCGGCCAGCAGCACCGCGCCCATCGAGGCCGCCTGGCCGACGCAGATCGTGCTCACGTCCGGCTTGATGTACTGCATGGTGTCGTAGATCGCCATGCCGGCGGTGACCAGGCCGCCGGGCGAATTGATGTACAGGCTGATGTCCTTCTCGGGGTTCTCGGCCTCGAGGAACAGCATCTGGGCGATGATCACGTTGGCGACGTGGTCCTCGACCGGGCCCACCAGGAAGATCACCCGCTCCTTGAGCAGGCGCGAGTAGATGTCGTAGGCACGCTCGCCGCGGCTGGTCTGCTCGACCACCATCGGGACCAGGTTCAGGGCTTGGATCGGGGTCGTGGTAGGGATCGGGCTCATCGGTGCTGCGCTCCTGGGTGGGGTTGGGACGCGGGGGCGATCCGGCGTCCGCCGGCTACATCGGCTGCGGCGATGGCGCCGCAACCGCCGCCGCCATCATCCCCGGATCGCTTCCTGGAACGCCAGCGGGGTCTCGGTGTGCTGGGCGCGCTCGGCGATCCAGTCGATCACCTGCTCCTCCATCACCCGATTCTGCAGTCCCTGCATCAATTGGGGATCGTTGCGGTACATCTCAACGACCTGCTCGGGCTCCTCGTAGGTGGAGGCGATCAGGCGCAGGGTCTCGTTCAGGCGCTTGGGATCCAGGCGCAGGTCGTGGCGGCGGGCCACCTCGCCGACCAGCAGGCCGGCCAGGACCCGCTTGCGCGCCGGCTCCAGGAACGGCTGCCAGGCATCGGCCGGCACCTGGCCGGGATTCTGGCCGCCGCGGCGGATCTGTTCCAGCTGCTGGGCCAGCATGCCGCGCGCCTCGTTCTCCACCAGGCGCGGCGGCAGTTCGACCTGGGCCCAGGTGGCGGTCAGCTGCTCGCCGACCTCGCGGCGCAGGCGGTTCATCAGCGCGCCCTTGAGCTCGCGCTCGAGGTTGCTGCGGATGTCCTCGCGGAACTTGCCCAGGTCGCCGCTCTTGACCCCGAAGCTCTTGATGAAGGCCGCGTCGACTTCCGGCAGCACCGGTTCGGACACCTGGGCCAGCGTCACGTGCACCTGGGCGGTCCTGCCGGCCAACTGCGGCTGGCGCCAGTTCTGCGGGAACGCCACCTCGATCGCGGACTCCACGCCCGGCTCCAGACCGGCCAGCGCGTCGTCGACGGCAGGCAGCAGCTGGCCCGACCCGACCACGGTGCTGAACTGCTCGACGCCCTCGGCCGGCTGGCGGAAATCCTCGGCCTGGGTCCACAGCGAACCGGCGACCAGGTCGCCCTGGTGCGCGGCCCGCGCGACCTTGTTCCAGGTGCGGCGCTGCAGGCGCAGGTTCTCGACCATCTGGTCGATGTCGGCCTCGGCGACCTCGGCGACGTGGCGGATCACGGTCAGCTTGGACACATCGACGTCACCGAAATCCGGCACCACCTCGAAGGTGGCCACGAAGTCCAGGTCGCCCTCGCCGGCGCGGTCGATGCTCGGCATGCCGGCCACGCGCAGGTCGTGCTCGCGGACCGCCGAGTCGAAGGTCTGGCGCACTAGTCCGTCCAGCACCTCGGCCTTGACCTGGTCGCCGTAGCGCTGCTGGACCACCTTGGCCGGCACCTTGCCGGGGCGGAAGCCCTTGATCCGCACGCTGCGGGCGATTTCGCGCAGACGGCCGCTGATACCGGACTCCAGCTGCTCCGCCGGCAGGCTGAAGTTCATGCGGCGCTCGAGGCTGCCGGTGGATTCGACGGAAACTTGCATGGTGATCTGGCTCCTGCGGCCACGGCTCCCGGCCGTGGCGGATTTCGACTGGGATGTGGGTGGGACGCCGGCCGGCCTGCCGGCGCGGCGGAACGCGATAGTTTCGCCGATCGGCCGCTACCGCGCCAGTGCGCGCGCGCAGCCGGCATTGACAGCCTCGACGCCGGTTCCGGACAATAGCCGGCCTTCCAGGGGCCTGCAGGCACCCGGGAGCCGGGCCCGGCGGGCCAAAGCTTCAGGGCGATGCCGGACCGAACCCAGCACACCGGGGTATAGCGCAGTCTGGTAGCGCGCCTGCTTTGGGAGCAGGATGTCGGGGGTTCGAATCCCTCTACCCCGACCACCTTCGCCCCGGCGATGCGAGACCGAGTTGTGCGCCCGTAGCTCAACCGGATAGAGCACCGGCCTTCTAAGCCGGCGGTTGCAGGTTCGAGTCCTGCCGGGCGCGCCATCCCAGGGCGCCGGGGAGGACAGGTTTCACCCGTTGTACCGTTGCGTGTTACCCGTGGTGGCTGTAGCTCAGTTGGTTAGAGTACTGGATTGTGATTCCAGTGGTCGGGGGTTCGAATCCCCTCAGCCACCCCACCTGTTCCAGCGCGGCGCCAGCCGCGGAGTTTGCGGACCCGGCGCGATGCGCTAGACTTCGCAACTCGATCGTTTCGGGGCCGTTAGCTCAGTTGGTAGAGCAGCTGACTCTTAATCAGTAGGTCCAAGGTTCGAATCCTTGACGGCCCACCATCCCGAAGAAGACGCCCGGCCAGTCCGGGCGTTTTTCTTTTCCGGCCGGCCGCCGCGGGCCCTGCGCGGCTACAATGCGGCCACCTGCGAAAGTGGCGGAATTGGTAGACGCACTGGATTTAGGTTCCAGCGGGTAACCCCGTCCGGGTTCGAGTCCCGGCTTTCGCACCACGCCACGCATATCCAAGAGCCGCGGCGATGATGGACGAGCCGTCGCGAGTGTTGAACCCAACGCCGCGACGCCTTGGCCTCCCCGCACCCGTGTATCCTCCCCCCATCCACGCCCCAGTCGGAGTTCGCATCCATGCGCAGCGGCAATCCCGCCTTCCAGGAATCCACCCTGCTCGACCTCGCCAGCGGCCAGGTCGTTTCCGGCGCCGGTGCCGGCACCATGACCATCAACGGCACGGTCAACAAGACCGGCCTGCTGCTCCTGCTGGTCGTGCTCACCGGCGCGTTCTCCTGGAACCAGGCGTTCGGTGCGGGCGGCGAGATCAACCCGGCCATCAACTGGTACCTGTGGGGCGGGATGCTGACCGGATTCGGCCTGGCCCTGCTGACGATCTTCAAGAAGGCCTGGGCGCCGGTCACCGCGCCGCTGTACGCGATCGCCCAGGGATTCTTCCTCGGCGCGATCTCGGCGATCTACGACGCGCGGTTCGACGGCATCGTGGTGCAGGCGGTGATGCTGACCTTCGGCACCCTGTTCGCGATGCTGGCGGCCTACCGGGCCGGGCTGATCAAGGCCACCGAGAAGTTCAAGATGGGCGTGGTCGCGGCCACCGGCGGCATCCTGATCGTGTACCTGGCCTCGATCGTGCTGGGCTTCTTCGGCATCCAGATCCCGATGATCCATGGCACCGGCGTGATCGGCATCGGCTTCAGCCTGTTCGTGGTGGCCATCGCGGCGCTGAACCTGGTGCTGGACTTCGACTTCATCGAGAACGCGGCCGCGCGCGGCGCGCCCAAGGTGACCGAGTGGTACGGCGCCTTCGGCCTGATGGTCACCCTGGTGTGGCTGTACCTGGAGTTCCTGCGCCTGCTGTCGAAGATCCAGTCGCGCTGATCCGGCGCGCACCGCGACATCACGAAAAAGGGCGCCTTCCGGCGCCCTTTTTCGTGGCTCCTCCCGGAAACCGGTCAGAGCCGGCTGGCGATCGCCTCGGCGAAGCCCAGGGTGGTGCCGGTGCCGCCCAGGTCGCCGGTCAGCGAGTCCTTCGCCTCCAGGGTGGCGACGATGGCCCCGCGCAGGCGCGCGGCCTTGTCCGGCTGGCCGATGTGGTCGAGCATCTGCGCCGCGCCCAGCAGCAGCGCGCAGGGATTGGCGATGCCCTTGCCGGCGATGTCCGGCGCGGTGCCGTGCACCGCCTCGAAGATCGCCGCGTGCTCGCCGATGTTGGCGCCCGGGGCCAGGCCCAGGCCACCAACCAGGCCGGCGCACAGGTCGGAGATGATGTCGCCGAACAGGTTGGTGGTGACGATGATGTCGAACTGCTCCGGACGCATCACCAGCTGCATGCAGGTGTTGTCCACGATCATCTCGTTGCACTCGATGTCCGGGTACTGCGCCGCCACCTCGCGCGCCACGTGCAGGAACAGCCCCGAGGTGGTCTTGAGGATGTTGGCCTTGTGCACCACCGTGACCTTCTTCCGACCAGTGCGGCGCGCCAGCTCGAAGGCGTAGCGGACGATGCGCTCGGAACCCTTGCGGGTGATCTTCTGCACCAGCATCGCGGTCTCGCCGTCCTCGGACAGGGTCTGGCCCTCGCCGATGTAGGCGCCCTCGGTGTTCTCGCGCACCGTGATCAGGTCCACGCCGCTGGGGAAGCGCGAGCGGGTGTTGGGGAACGAATGGGCCGGGCGCACGTTCGCGTACAGGTCGAAGTGGCGGCGCAGGGCCACGTTGATCGAACTGAAGCCGCCGCCCACCGGGGTGGTCAACGGGCTCTTCAGGGCCACCCGGTTGCGCGCGATCGAGTCCAGCGTCGCCTGCGGCAGCAGTTCGCCGTGCTTCTCGAGCGCGACCAGGCCGGCGTCGGCGAATTCGTATTCCAGGCCCACGTCCAGGCGGCCGAGCACGTAAAGGGTCGCATCCATGATCTCCGGGCCGATGCCATCGCCGCGGATGACCGTGATCTTCTGGGTCATTGGTTTGCGTGTTCCAGACAGGCGCGCGGCCCGGCAGGCGGGCGCGGCGCGCGGGAAGAGGGAGGTTGTCCGCCAATTATGCCCGATGGGCGCCACCCGACCCACCTCGACCTTGGGCGAAGCCAAGGCGGGCGGCGGGGGATCCGGCGGACTCAGCCGTGATCGTGTGCGGGCGCGGCGGTCGCGTCGCCACCGGCCTCGAGCCGGTCGAGGAAGTCCACCGCGCGGCGCAGGTGCGGGATCACGATCGATCCGCCGACCACCAGGCCGACCGAGAACGCCTCGAAGAATTCCTCCCGGCCCACCCCCGCCTCGCGGCATTGGGCCACGTGATAGGCGATGCAGTCGTCGCAGCGCAGCACCAGCGAAGCGACCAGGCCCAGCAGTTCCTTGGTCTTCACGTCCAGCGCACCCGCCTGGTAGGTCTGGGTATCCAGGGCGAAGAAGCGCCGCACCACCTGGTTGGGCTCGGCCAGGATGCGCTGGTTCATGCGCTGGCGGAACTCGGCGAACTCGCGCACGCGATCGGCCTCGCCCTGCCCCTTCTTCCCGCTGCTCACGCCGACACCTCCGGCGGCTGCCCGTCGAGCAGCGGCAGCAGCTTGCCTGCGCGGTGCAGGGCCATCATGTCGTCGTAGCCGCCGACGTGGAAATCGCCGACGAAAATCTGCGGCACGCTGGTGCGGCGGGTCGATGCGACCATCCGCTCGCGCTCGGCCGGATCCAGGTCGATCCGGACCTCGGTCCACTCCCGTCCCTGGCTCTTGAGGAAGTTCTTGGCCGCCACGCAATAGGGGCAGACGGCGGTGGAATAGATGACGACCGGGGGCGGTTGGCTGGACACGGGAAACTCCACGGGGCGGATGGGGTCAGTGGGATATGGTAGCGGCGGCGGCCATCGCAGCCCTCACGGCTGGAACACAGCGGGTTAACCGCGGATTCACCCGCCCCCGCCACACGCCCGTCATGCTGCGCCATTGCCGGAGGACTCCCTGCTTGCGTTACCTGTTGCTGGCTGCCGCCCTGTCCCTGAGCCTGGCCCCGGTCCGCGTCCCGGCCCAGGACGGCCCGCGTCTGCCCGACATCGGCTCCTCCGCCGGCGAGTTGCTCACGCCCGCCAAGCAGGCCGAGTACGGGGCGATGATGCTGCGCGAACTGCGCAACTACGGCTACCTGCTCGAAGATCCGTTGCTGGACGACTGGCTGCAGTCGATGGGCAACCGCTTGGGCGCCAACAGCGACCGGCCCGAGCAGGCCTATACCCTGTTCATGCTCAAGGACCGGCAAATCAACGCCTTCGCCACCCTGGGCGGCTACGTCGGCATGAACGCCGGCCTGGTCTTGACCGCCGAACGCGAGGACGAGGTGGCGGCGGTGCTCTCGCACGAGATCGCCCACGTCACCCAGCAGCACGTGCTGCGCGGGGTGGAGCGGACCCAGCGCGACCAGATCCCCATCCTGCTGGGCATGCTGGCCGCGATCGTGGCCGCGCAGGCGGCCGGCGGCAGCTCCTCGGGCGACGCCACCCAGGCCGTGCTCACCGGCGGCATGGCGCTGATGATGCAGAACCAGATCAACTACACCCGCTCCAACGAGTCCGAGGCCGACCGCCTGGGCATCCGCACCCTGGCGCGCAGCGGCTACGACGTCGACGCGATGGCCGGCTTCTTCGAGCGCATGGCCATGGCCATGCGCGGCAACGACGGCGGCTACTCGGTGCCGGAGTACCTGCGCACCCACCCGGTCAACACCACCCGGGTGAGCGAAGCCCGCCAGCGCGCCGAGCAGATCAAGCGCAGCACCGTCACCGCCACCACCTCCGTACCCGGCGGCGGCACCCGGGTCGAACGGCTGGATCCGTCGCAGGTGCAGGCGCCGCCGGCCACGGCCGGCAACCCGCTGCTGCCGGCGGGGTTCCGCCTCGATGCCCTCGACCCGGCCGCAACCGCCCCCGGCACCCAGTTCGGCTGGGCGCAGGAGCGCCTGCGCGCGCTGACCGCCAATACCCCCGATGCGGCGATCCGCGAATACGAGGCCCTGCGCCGCGCCAGTTCCACCGGCCTGACCGACCCGCAGCGCTACGGCCTGGCCCTGGCCAGACTGGGCCGCGACCCGGCCGCAGCCGCCGCCGAACTGGCCGGGCTGTTGCGCGAGCATCCCGACAACCTGTGGCTGGCCTTGGCCCTGGGCCAGGCCGAGGCACGCACGGGCAAGGCCGCCCAGGCCAACCGCCGCTTCGACGAGTTGCTGCAGCGGATGCCCGGCCACCTCCCGATCGCCCTGACCTACGCCCAGGTCCTGCTCGAACAGGGCGGCGCAGAGGCCGGCCGCCGTGCCCAGGAGGTGTTGCGCCCGCTGCTCGCCCGCGCCGGCGACGACCCGGCGTTCCAGCAGGCGTTCGCCCGCGCCAGCGAGCTGGCCGGCGACAGCCACCGCGCCGCCGAGGCCTATGCCGAGGTCGCCTTCCTCAATGGCCGTCCCGAGCAGGCGCTGATCCAGCTTGAAACACTGAAGAAGCGCGGCGACCTGGACTACGTGACCCGATCCCGGGTCGATGCGCGGATCGCCACCATCACCCCGGAAGTCCTGGAACTGCGCCGCCAGGGCATCCGCGACCCCGACATCGAGCGCCGCTGAGACCGGCAATGGCCGCTGCCGGACGGGGCTGTCACAATACCGTCACCGGACGGTAGTCCAATGCCTTCGCCTCCTTCTCCTCCGGGCATGCCGTGCAGAAGCAGATCCTGATCGTCGACGACGAGCCCGCGATCCGGGACATGGTCGCCTTCGCCCTGCGCAAGGGCGACTACACCCCGGTGCACGCTGCCGATGCGCGCGAGGCCCAGGCCGCCATCGCCGACCGCGTGCCCGACCTGATCCTGCTGGACTGGATGCTGCCCGGCACCAGCGGCCTGGACCTGGCCCGGCGCTGGCGCCGCGAGGCGCTGACCCGCGAAGTGCCGATCATCATGCTCACCGCCCGCGGCGAGGAAAACGACCGGGTCGGCGGCCTGGAGGCCGGGGTCGACGACTACGTGGTCAAACCGTTCTCCGCGCGGGAACTGCTGGCGCGGATCCGCGCGGTGATGCGACGCTCGCGCGAGGACGACGAGGACGGCAGCGTCGCGGTCGGCGCGCTGCGCATCGACGGCGCCGCGCACCGCGTGTTCGCCGGCGATGCGGCGGTGCCGATCGGCCCGACCGAATACCGCCTGCTGCACTTCTTCATGACCCACGCCGAGCGCGTCTACAGTCGCGCCCAACTGCTCGACCACGTGTGGGGCGGCAGCGTGTACGTGGAGGAACGCACCATCGACGTGCACATCCGCCGCCTGCGCAAGACCCTGGAACCGTTCGGCGTCGAGGGCATGGTCCAGACCGTGCGCGGCGCCGGCTACCGCTTCTCCACCTCCGACTGAGCGCGACTGCGGCACGGATGAACGCAACGCCCGAACCGCCGCCGGAACGCTCCCGCCCACCGGACACCGATCCCAGGCGGATGCCGCCGCACCTGCGCGCGGCCTGGCGGCGCACCCTGCTGGTCCTGGCCGCGCTGTTCGCCGGTGCGACCGCGCTCGGATTGCTGTTGGGCCAGGCTGGCTGGGTGCTGGCCACCACCGCGCTGGGCGTCCTGGCCTGGCACTACTGGCGCCTGCGCCGGATCCTGCTCGGCCTGACCGCGCGCCGGCGCCGGGAGCCGGCCCGTGGCGGCGGCGCCTGGAACGAGCTGGACCAGCTGCTGTACCGCAGCCAGTCGGAGATGCGCGCGCGCAAGCGCCGCCTGCTGCGGATCCTGCGCGCCTACCGCGCCGCTGCCGCCGCCCTGCCCGACGCGGTGGTGGTCGTGGATCGCAACACCCAGCGCACGATCTGGTTCAACCGTGCCGCCCATGACCTGCTCGGCCTGCGCTACCCGCGCGACCTGGACGTGCCGGTGGTCGAACGGCTGCGGCCGCTGCCGCTGGCGCACTGGCTGGCCGCCGGCCGCAATGCAGAACCCTTGCACGATGCACCCTCGCCGGTGGACGAGCGGGTGCGCCTGAACCTGCGCCTGATCCCCTATTCGGAAGACTACTGGCTGCTGGTCGCGCGCGACGTGAGCAAGCTGCTGCGGCTGGAGCAGATGCGCCAGGACTTCGTCGCCAACGTCTCCCACGAGCTGCGCACGCCGCTGACCGTGGTCCATGGCTACCTGGACATGCTCGATCCGGACGACGTCCCCGAATGGCGGCCGATGCTGGAGGAGATGCGCAAGCAGTCGCAGCGCATGACCCGCCTGGTCGAGGACCTGCTGGCGCTGTCGCGGCTGGAGTCGCGCGACAGCCTGCCTGAGGAGGTCGTGCCGATGGCGCCGTTGCTGGCCACCCTGCGCCGCGAGGCCGAGGCCCACAGCCAGGGCCGGCACGCGATCGAGGTCCACGACCGCGCCGGCTGCGACCTGCTCGGTTCCGCCCAGGAACTGCACAGCGCCTTCTCCAACCTGGTCAGCAATGCGATCCGCTATACCCCGGCCGGCGGCAAGGTCGCGATCGACTTCGAGCGCGACGACGACGGCGGCGCGGTGCTGGCCGTGCGCGACACCGGCTACGGCATCCCCGAGGCGCACCTGCCGCGGCTGACCGAACGCTTCTACCGCGTTTCCAGCAGCCGCTCGCGCGAAAGCGGCGGCACCGGCCTGGGCCTGTCCATCGTCAAGCACGTGCTCGGCCTGCACCAGGCGCGGCTGTGCATACGCAGCACGGTCGGCGAAGGCAGCACCTTCGCCTGCCATTTCGGCCCCGAACGGGTCCGGCCGAGGCATGATGGCGAGACCAGCCCGCCCGCCGCCCTGCACGCGGCCCGATGAGACCCCGCACCGCCCAGCCCATGCCGATGGATACCGACCTGCCGCCGCCCGGAACCGCCTTCGAAGCACCGCACCACGAGCCGGCGGCCGACGCCCTGCGCGATCCGGCGCTGTACCTCAACCGCGAACTGTCGCAACTGGATTTCAACTTCCGGGTCCTGGCCCAGGCCCAGGATCCGCAGGTGCCGCTGCTGGAACGGCTGCGCTTCCTGTGCATCTCCTGCACCAACCTGGACGAGTTCTTCGAGATCCGCGCCGCTACCGTGCGCCACGCCATGGACCTGGGCCTGCCGGCGCAATCCGACGGCATCGCCCCGGCGCAGCTGCTGGAACTGATCCATGACCGCGCCGCCGGTCTGGTCGAGGCGCAGTACCGCTGCTGGAACGAGGTGCTGCGGCCGCAGCTGGCCGAAGCCGGGATCGACATCCTCGGCCGCAACACCTGGAACGCGCGCCAGCGCCGCTGGCTGCGCGCCTGGTTCCGCAACAACGTCATCCCGGTACTGTCGCCGCTGGGCCTGGATCCCTCGCACCCGTTCCCGCGGATCCTAAACAAATCGCTGAACGTGGTGGTGGTGCTGGAAGGCAAGGATGCGTTCGGCCGCCCCGGCCACCTGGCCATCGTGCGCGCACCGCGCTCGCTCAGCCGGATCGTGGAACTGCCGCCGAGCCTGGCCGGCAAGGGCAAGCAGGCATTCGTGCTGCTGTCCTCGATGCTGGCCGCCTTCGTCGACGAGCTGTTCCCCGGCATGACCGTGCGCGGCGCCTACCAGTTCCGGGTGACCCGCAACTCCGACCTGGTGGTGGACGAGGACGAGGTGGACAACCTGGCCTCGGCGCTGCGCACCGAACTGGTCGGCCGCGGCTACCAGCCGGCGGTGCGGCTGGAGATCGCCCACGACTGCCCCAAGCCCATCGTCCGCACCCTGCTGCAGAACTTCGAGCTGGGCGAGAACGCGGTGTACCGGATCGACGGCCCGGTCAACCTCAACCGGGTGATCCAGGTCCATGACCTGGTCCAGCGCCCCGAACTGAAGTACCCCCCGTTCACCCCGCGCAACCGGCTCGAGGACGAGGACGTCTTCAAGACCATCGCCCGCGACGATGTGCTGCTGCACCACCCGTTCGACTCCTTCGCCGGCGTGCTCGGCCTGCTGGCCCAGGCCGCGGCCGACCCGGACGTGCTGGCGATCAAGCAGACCCTGTACCGCACCGGCAAGAACTCGGCGATCGTCGACGCGCTGGTCCAGGCCGCGCGCAACGGCAAGGACGTGACCGCGGTGGTGGAGCTGCGCGCGCGCTTCGACGAGGAGGCCAACCTGGCCTTCGCCGACCGCCTGCAGGAAGCCGGGGTGCAGGTGGTGTACGGCGTGGTCGGCTACAAGACCCACGCCAAGATGCTGCTGATCGTGCGCCGCGAGGGCCGCCGCCTGCGCCGCTACGTGCACCTGGGCACCGGCAACTACCACAGCGGCACCGCCCGCGCCTATACCGACCTGAGCCTGATGACCGCCGACCCGGACATCGGCAACGACGTGAACCTGCTGTTCCAGCAACTCTCCGGGCTGGCGCCGTCGATCAAGCTCAAGCGCCTGCTGCAGTCGCCGTTCACCCTGCACAGCGGGGTCATCAAGCGGATCGAGCGCGAGGCGAAACTGGCGGCGCGCGGCAGGCCCGGACGGATCATCGCCAAGATGAACGCGCTCAACGAGCCGCAGGTGGTGCGAGCGCTCTACGCCGCCTCGCAGGCCGGGGTGCAGATCGACCTGATCGTGCGCGGCGCCTGCACCCTGCGGCCGGGCGTGCCGGGGGTGTCGGACCACATCCGCGTGCGCTCGATCGTGGGCCGCTTCCTCGAACACAGCCGGGTGTACTGGTTCGGCAACGACGGCAAGCCGGACCTGTTCTGCGCCAGCGCCGACTGGCTCGAACGCAACCTGCTGCGCCGGGTCGAGACCTGCTTCCCGATCCTGGACCCGGACCTGGCCGCGCGGGTGCAGCGCGAGGCGCTGGAGAACTACCTGGTGGACAACCTCAACGCCTGGGAGCTGGGTGCCGACGGGATCTATCGCCAGTGCGGTCCGACGCCGGGCCAGGCCCCGTACTCGGCGCAGCAGGCGCTGCTGGACGCCCTGTGAGCGGCCGCGGCAGGCTGCGGTAGCGGCCGCCGCATCCGCTAAGATTCGGCCATGCCCTATTCCTCACACCGCCCCCAGGTCCAGGACGGCGATACCCTGGCCGCGATCGACCTGGGCTCCAACAGTTTCCACATGGTCCTGGCCCAGCACATGCTGGGCCAGTTGCGCGTGGTCGACCGCCTGCGCGAGACCGTGCGCATGGCCGATGGCCTGGACGGCCGCGGCGGACTGGACGAACGCTCGCGGCAGCGCGCGCTGGACTGCCTGGCCCGCTTCGGCCAGCGCCTGCGCGGCGTGCCGCGGCTGCACGTGCGGGCACTGGCCACGAATACCGTGCGCCAGCTGCGCGACCCGCAGGCATTCCTGCACGCGGCCGAAACCGCGCTGGGCTACCCGGTCGAAGTGGTGTCCGGCCGCGAGGAGGCACGCCTGATCTACCTGGGCGTGGCCCACGCGCAACCGCCCAAGCCGGGCCAGTTGCGGCTGGTGATCGACATCGGCGGCGGCTCCACCGAGTTCATCATCGGCCGCGGCTTCGAGCCGGTGGAACGCGAGAGCCTGCAGGCCGGCTGCATCGCCAGTACCCGGCGCTTCTTCCCCGACGGCCGCCTGTCCAGGAAGAAGTGGGATGCGGCGCTGACCGAGATCAGCGCCGAGTTCCAGCAGTTCGCCGGACTGTATCGCGCGCTGGGCTGGCAGGAGGCGCTGGGCTCGTCGGGCACCCACAAGGCCATCGGCGAGATCTGCGCGGCGATGAAGCTGACCAAGGGCGCGATCACCGCCGAGGCGTTGCCGCAGGTACGCGATCGCCTGCTCCAGGCCGGCACCATCGACCGGATCGACTTGCCCGGGCTGTCCGGCGACCGCCGGCCGATCATCGCCGGCGGCGTGCTGGTGCTGGAGGCCGCGTTCCGCGCGCTGGGACTGCAGAAGCTGCTGGTGAGCAAGGCGGCCATGCGCGAAGGCATTCTCTACGACATGCTCGGCCGCGGCAGCGCCGCCGATCCGCGCGACGCCTCGATCGCGGCGCTGACCGCGCGCTACGGCATCGACGAAATCCAGGCCTCGCGGGTGGAAGGCACGGCCATGCGCCTGTTCGAACAGGTGGCCGTGGCCTGGGCGCTGGACGACGACGACGCGCGCATGCTCGGCTGGGCCGCGCGCGTGCACGAGCTGGGCCTGGCCATCGCCCACAGCCAGTACCATGTGCACGGCGCCTACGTGCTGGAACATTCCGATATCGCCGGCTTCTCGCGCCAGGAGCAGCAGGTGCTGGCCGCGCTGGTGCGCACCCATCGCCGCGGCGTGCCGAAGAACGCCTTCGACGCCCTGCCCGACCGCCTGCTGCTGTCGACCCGGCGCAAGGCCGCGCTGCTGCGCCTGGCGGTGCTGTTGCACCGCGCCCATGACGGCGACGAGATCCCGAGGTTGGACCTGTCGGTCGCCGCCAGCCGCCTGCAACTGGTGCTGGAACGCCACTGGATCGAAAGCCGCCCGCTGCTGCGCGCCGACCTGCTGGCCGAGAAGGAAGGCATGCCCGGGCTGGGCATCGAGTTCCAGCCGATGGTGCTGTAAAGAAGCCGATTGCCGATGCCGCTGTAGATCCGACTGCGGGCCGGCTACCCCTGGCAACGGACCGAACAGCAGCCGGCAGGTGCCGCCGGCCGGACCCGAGGCAGTTCCTGCCGGGTCCAACTGCCGGCGCCCCGGCATGACCCGGGCGAGCAAAGGCCGGCCGTCCGGTAACCCCGTCGGTGCCATCGGTGCGTTCGATCTCCCGTCCATCCAACGGGAGTCCCGACATGCGCAATGCCCCGAAGTCCCCCCTCGCCCGTCCCCTGGCCGGCGCGGTACTGCTGGCGCTGGCCCTGGCTGCCTGCCGTTCGGGCCCGCCCCAGGCCGATTCCACTGCGGCCGATGCCGATGCCGAAGCCGTCGCCCGCAGCGAAGCGGCCGCGACCGCCACCATGGACCTGTACCAGGCGCCCCCTCCTCCGTCGGCGCCGGTGATGGCCGAGGCGGCGCGGCAGCGCTTGATGACGTTCGCGGCACCGGCAGCGGGGGCATTCGTGCCCGTTGCCGGGCCGGCCGATACCGAACGCTACGAAGCCCGCGACGACAATCCCGTCCAACGCGCCAGCGAACAGCCGGTATCCACCTTCTCCATCGACGTGGACACCGGCAGCTACGCCAACGTGCGGCGGATGCTGCGCCAGGGCGTGCGCCCGCCGGCCGACGCGGTGCGGGTGGAGGAATTCCTCAACTACTTCGGCTACGGCCACCCGGCCCCGGCCAGCCGCGAAACGCCGTTCCGCGCCACCACCGAGCTGGCGCCCTCGCCCTGGAACCCGGACCGGCAACTGCTGATGGTCGGGATCAAGGGTTACGACGTGGACAAGGCCGTGCTGCCGCCGGCCAACCTGGTATTCCTGATCGACACCTCCGGCTCGATGGATTCGCCGGACAAGCTGCCGCTGCTCAAGCAGGCCTTCGCCCTGCTGGTGCCGCAGCTGCGCGCGCAGGACCGCGTGTCCATCGTGGTCTACGCCGGCTCGGCCGGACTGGTGCTGGCGCCCACCCCGGGCGATCGCCACGACGAGATCCTGGCCGCGCTGGACCGGCTCGAAGCCGGCGGCAGCACCAACGGCGGCGAAGGCATCCGCCTGGCCTACGCGGCGGCGCGGCAGGGGTTCGTCGAAGGCGGGACCAACCGGATCCTGCTGGCCACCGACGGCGACTTCAACGTCGGCACCGTGGATCGCGGCACCCTGGAGACCTGGGTGGCCGACCAGCGCAAGGCCGGCATCGCCCTGTCCACGCTCGGCTTCGGCCAGGGCAACTACAACGACGCCATGGCCGAGCGCCTGGCCGACGCCGGCGACGGCAACCACGCCTACATCGACACGCCCGAGGAGGCGCGCAAGGTGCTGGTCGAGCAGATGCAGTCCACCCTGCTGACGATCGCCCGCGACGTGAAGATCCAGATCGAGTTCAACCCGGCGGTGGTGGCCGAGTACCGCCTGGTCGGCTACGAGAACCGGATGCTGCGCAGCGAGGATTTCGCCAACGACAAGGTCGATGCCGGCGACATCGGCGCCGGGCACGAGGTGACCGCCCTGTACGAGATCGCGCTGGTCGGCTCGGGCGGCGAACGCCTGCCGCCGCTGCGCTACGGTGCCGCGGCAACGGCGGGAACAACGAGCGCGAAAGCCGGGGAACTGGCGCACCTGCGCCTGCGCTACAAGCTGCCGGGCCAGGAACGCAGCCGCCTGATCGAAACCCCGGTGCTGCGCTCCTCGCTGCGGCGCGAGGCCAGCGAGTCGCTGCGCTTCGCCACCGCGGTGGCCGGCTACGCCGACCTGCTGCGCGGCGGCGGCAACGTCGGCGCCTGGGGCTGGAACGAGGTGGCCGCGACCGCGCGCGATGCGCGGGGCCGGGACCGCTGGGGCCTGCGCCAGGAGTTCGTCGCCCTGGTTGAATCGGCGCGGCAGGTCACCACCAACACGACCGCGCCCATCGTCGTTGCCGATTGAGGAACGCGTCGCCCGTACTTCCCCTTGTAGAGCCGACCGTCCGTCGGCTCTACATCGTCGGGATCGCGGATTCGTTCCAGGACGCGGAACTCACCCCAGCAGGTGCTCCAGCACCGCCATGCGCACGGCCACGCCGTTGGCGACCTGGCGCAGGACCCACGACTGCGGGCCGTCGACGACCTCGTCGGTGATCTCCACGCCGCGATTGACCGGCCCCGGGTGCAGCACCGCCGCGCCAGGGGTCGCCCGCGCCAGGCGTGCGGCGGTCAGACCGTAGCGGGCGTGATAGTCCTCCAGCGAAGGCACCCGCCCCTCTTCCATCCGCTCGCGCTGCAGGCGCAGCATCATCACGGCGTCCACGCCCTCGAGCATGGCGTCGAAGTCGTCGCCCACCACGCAACCGGCCGTGGTCCCGTCATCCGGCAGCAGCGCCGCCGGTCCGCACACGCGGATCTCGCCGGTACCCAGCGCGCGCAGGGCATGCAGGTCCGAGCGCGCCACCCGCGAGTGCTTCACGTCACCGACGATCAGCACCCTCAGTTTCGCGAAATCGCTGCCGCGCGCCTGGCGCAGGGTCAGCATGTCCAGCAGGCCCTGGGTCGGATGCGCGCTGCGGCCGTCGCCCGCGTTGATCAGGGCCGTGCCCTCGCCCGCGGCGTCGGCCAGTGCCTGGACCATGCCGTCGTCCGGATGGCGCACGATGAAACCGCGCACGCCCATCGCCTCCAGGTTCTTGAGCGTGTCGCGCGCGGTCTCGCCCTTGCGGGTGGACGAGGTGGAGGCGTCGAAATTGAGCACGTCCGCGCCCAGCCGCTGCGCGGCCAGCTGGAACGAACTGCGGGTGCGGGTGGACGGCTCGAAGAACAGCGTGCACACGGCGGTGCCGGCCAGCACCGCGCGCTTGCCCGCGCGACCGACGGCGGCATCGCGGATCTGCCCGGCGCGGTCCAGCAGTTGCAGGATCGTGCTGCGCGGCATGCCTTCCAGGGTCAGCAGGTGGCGCAGGCGGCCGTCGGAATCGAGTTGCGGGCTCATGGGATCGATGGGGTTCCGTGTGGGGGGCCGGCCGCACCAGCGACCAGGGTCTGGATCAGGGCTCGGGGCAGCGCATGCATCGGGGAAACGGCCGTCTATACCGGGGTGGCATCGTCGGGGGCTTCAAGCCAGCGCTCGATGATCACCGCGGCGGCGGCGGCGTCCAGCGCGGCGGCGTCGCGGCGGCGACGGTTGCCGGCGGCGCGGTCGCGGGCGAAACGCTGCGCGGCCTCGATCGAGCTGGAACGCTCGTCCACCATCACCACCGGCAGGCGGTAGCGCGCCTTCAGTTCGTTGGCGAAGGCGCGTGCGTAGCGGCGGATCGGCTGGTCGCCGCCATCCAGGGTCATCGGGTCGCCGACCACCAGCCCATGCGGGCGCCATTCGCCGTGCAGGCGGTCCACCGCCTTCCAGTCCGGCCCGGCCTCGTGCACGTCCACCACCGCCAGTGCGCGGGTACCGCCCAGCGCGCTGCCCACCGCCACCCCGATCCGGCGCGCGCCGACGTCGAAGCCCAGCACGATGCCATCGGCCGGCGGCGACGCGGCGGGTGCGGCGGGGTCAGGCATGCCCGCTGTAGTCGGCCAGGCGGAAGATGTCGTCCACGCCGATGCGCCCGGCCGCGGTCTGCCAGCGGCGCTCCAGCGGCAGGTCGAACAGCAGGCCGGTATCCATCGGTGCGGTCAGCCAGGTGTTCTCGCCCAGTTCGTACTCCAGCTGTCCCGCCCCCCAGCCGGCGCAACCCAGGGCCACCACCGCATGCGCCGGGCCTTCGCCGGCGGCCATCGCCTCGAGCACGTCGCGCGAGGTGGTCAGGTACAGGCCGTCGGCCACGCGCAGGCTGGAGTCCCATTCGCGCGCGCCGTCGTGGAGCACGAAGCCGCGCTCCTGGTGCACCGGCCCGCCGTGCAGGACCGGGCGGGCGCACAGCGCCTGGTCGTCGCTGCCGATGCCCATCTGCGACAGCACCTGGCCCAAGGTGTACTCGGAGGCGCGGTTGACCACCACGCCCATCGCGCCCTGCCCGTCGTGCTGGCAGATCAGGGCCACGGTACGGGCAAAATTCGGGTCGGCCAGCGCCGGCAGTGCGATCAGCAACTGGTTGGACAGGTTGTCGTCTGCGGCGGACATGGATCCATTCTAGCGCGCCGGCGCGATGCCGAAAGCGATGCGGCCGCGCCATGAGCGACGAGGCCGCCCGCGGGCGGCCCGGTCGAGTCGACGATCGCCGGCGGCTTGCGCCTTTCAGCGGACTTCGGCGATCTCCACCCCGTCCAGGCCCTGGGCCAGGGTGCGGGCATCGCCGCCCTGGGAGAGCTTGATCCGCAGCCGCACCTCGTTCTGCGAGTCGGCGTAGCGCAGCGCGTCCTCGTAGGAGATCTCGCCGGCCTGGTACAGCTCGAACAGGCTCTGGTCGAAGGTCTTCATGCCCAGGTTTGTGGACTCCTTCATCACTTCCTTGAGCTTGTGGATCTCGCCGTCGCGGATGTAGTCCTGGACCAGCGGGGTGCCGAGCAGGATCTCCATCGCCACCCGCCGGCCCTTGCCGTCCGGGGTCGGGATCAGCTGCTGCGCGACCACGCCCTTGAGGTTCAGCGACAGGTCCATCAGCAGTTGGCTGCGCCGGTCCTCGGGGAAGAAGTTGATGATGCGGTCCATCGCCTGGTTGGCGTTGTTGGCGTGCAGGGTGCACAGCACCAGGTGGCCGGTCTCGGCGAAGGCGATGGCGTGGTCCATGCCCTCGCGGGTGCGCACCTCGCCGATCATGATCACGTCCGGGGCCTGGCGCAGGGTGTTCTTAAGCGCGTTCTCCCAGGTGTCGGTGTCGATGCCGACCTCGCGCTGGGTGATGATGCAGCCCTCGTGCTTGTGCACGAACTCGATCGGGTCCTCGATGGTGATGATGTGCCCGGTCGTGTTCTGGTTGCGGTAACCGATCATGGCCGCCAGCGAGGTCGACTTGCCGGTGCCGGTGGCGCCCACGAACAGGATGATGCCGCGCTTGGTCATCGCCAGGGTCTTGATGATCGGCGGCAGGTTCAGCTCCTCGACCGTGGGGATCTTGGTCTCGATCCGGCGCAGGACCATGCCCACCTGGTTGCGCTGGTAGAAGCACGACACGCGGAAGCGGCCCACGCCGGCCACGCCGATCGCGAAGTTGCACTCGTGGGTCTTCTCGAACTCCTCGCGCTGCGAGGGGGTCATCACGTTCAGCACCAGGTCGCGGCTCTGCTGCGGGGTGAGCGGGGTCTGGGTGATCGGGCTGATCTTGCCGTGCACCTTCATCGACGGCGGCATGCCGGCGGTGATGAACAGGTCCGACGCCTTCTGGTGCGCCATCAGCTTGAGGAACGAGGTGAAGTCGATGCTGCTCATGGCTGTACTCCGCGATGCATGGGTGCCGGGACGGCGCGGATGCGCGCCTCCGCCGGGCGCTTACTCGAACAGGCGCTTGTCCTTGGCGTATTCCCTGGCCTGGTTGCGGGTGACCAGGCCGCGCTTGACCAGGTCCTGCAGGTGCTGGTCCAGGGTCATCATGCCGTACTGCTGGCCGGTCTGGATCGAGGAGTACATCTGCGCGACCTTGTCCTCGCGGATCAGGTTGCGGATGGCCGGGGTGCCGACCATGATTTCCCAGGCCGCGGTACGGCCGCCGCCGACCTTCTTCAGCAGCGCCTGCGAGATCACCGCGCGCAGCGATTCGGACAGCATCGAGCGCACCATCGGCTTCTCGCCGGCGGGGAACACGTCGATGATGCGGTCGATGGTCTTGGCCGCCGAGGAGGTGTGCAGGGTGCCGAACACCAGATGGCCGGTCTCCGCGGCGGTCAGCGCCAGGCGGATGGTCTCCAGGTCGCGCATTTCGCCGACCAGGATGTAGTCAGGGTCCTCGCGCAGGGCCGAGCGCAGGGCTTCGTTGAAGCCGTGGGTGTCGCGATGCACTTCGCGCTGGTTGATCAGGCACTTCTGCGAGGTGTGGACGAACTCGATCGGATCCTCGACGGTGAGGATGTGCCCGTACTCGTTCTTGTTGATGTGGTCGATCATCGCCGCCAGCGTGGTCGACTTGCCCGAGCCGGTCGGGCCGGTGACCAGGATCAGGCCCTGCGGCTGGTCGATCAACTCGCGGAAGATCGGCGGGCAGCCCAGGTCTTCCAGGGTCAGCACGTCGGAGGGAATGGTGCGGAACACCGCGCCGGCGCCGCGGTTCTGGTTGAACGCGTTGACCCGGAAGCGGGCCAGCGACGGGATCTCGAACGAGAAGTCGACCTCGAGGAATTCCTCGTAGTCGCGCCGCTGCTTGTCCGACATGATGTCGTACACCAGCGCGTGGACCTGCTTGTGGTCCAGCGCCGGGATGTTGATCCGGCGCACGTCGCCGTCCACCCGGATCATCGGCGGCAGGCCGGCGGACAGGTGCAGGTCGGAAGCCTTGTTCTTGACCGAGAAGGCCAGCAGTTCGGCGATATCCATCGCGTGAGTCCCCCGTTGGGCGTGCCGCAGTGCAGCAGGCTGGAACGATACATCCCCGCGGGGCAGTATAGCGCTCCCGTCCCCGCCGCCAATGGTCCCGCCGTCCATGCCCGCCGAACGCCTGCGAACCGTCTTGCAGCGCATCCAGAACGCAGCCGACGCGGCCGGGAGGCCAGTACCGGCGCTGCTGGCGGTGTCCAAGACCCAGCCGGCCGCGGCAGTGGCCGCGCTGGCCGCCGCGGGACAGGCCGCGTTCGGCGAGAACTACGTGCAGGAAGGGGCGGCCAAGCGCGCGGCCCTTGCCGCCGCGCACCCGGGCCTGCATTGGCACCTGATCGGGCACCTGCAGTCGAACAAGGCCGCACAGGCCGCCGAGGCCTTCGACTGGGTGCAGAGCGTGGACCGGCCCGGCCTGGTCGCTGCCCTCGCCCGCCACCGGGCACCGCAACGCGGGCCGCTGAACGTGCTCATCCAGGTGAACGTGGAAGGCGAGGCCGGCAAGTCCGGTTGCCGGCCCGAAGACCTGCCGGCGCTGGCCGACCGGGTCGCCGACACGCCGGGGCTGGCCCTGCGCGGACTGATGTCGATCCCGGTGCCGCACCCGGATCCGGAACGGCGGCGCCCGACATTCCGGCGCATGCGCGAACTGTTCGACGGGCTGGCCGCGCGCCATCCCGGCGCCGATACCCTGTCGATGGGGATGAGCGATGATTTCGCCATCGCCATCGCCGAGGGCGCGACCCTGGTGCGGATCGGCACCGCGCTGTTCGGGCCGCGTCCGCGCTGATTCCCCTTCTCCCAGACCTGCTGCCGGAAGCGCAAGCGATGACCGACTCCGCATTCCACTCCGACACCCTTGCCTTCATCGGCGGCGGCAACATGGCCCGCAGCCTGATCGGCGGCCTGGCCCGGCGCGGCGTCGATGCCCGCACGATCCGGGTGGCCGAGCCGGTCGCCGCACTGCGCCAGGCGCTGGTCGCCGACTTCGACGTGCAGGTGTTCGAGCGCGGCGAGGACGCGGTGGCCGGTGCCGGACTGTGGCTGCTGGCGGTCAAGCCGCAGATGATGCGCGCGGCCTGCGAACCGCTGGCCGCGGCGGCGCAGGCGCAACGGCCGCTGGTGGTGTCCATCGCCGCCGGCATCCCGGTGGCGCGGCTGCAGGCATGGCTGGGCGGCGGGTTGCCGGTGGTGCGCTGCATGCCCAATACCCCGGCGCTGCTCGGCGCCGGGGTCACCGGGCTCTATGCCGGAACGGACGTCGGCCCGGCCGGGCGCCGGCGCGCGCAGGAACTGCTGTCCAATGCCGGCGCCACGGTGTGGGTCGGCGAGGAATCGCTGATCGATGCGGTCACCGCGGTATCCGGCAGCGGCCCGGCCTATGCGTTCCTGCTGGCCGAAGCGATGGAAGCGGCGGCGATGGCCGAGGGCCTGCCCGCCCCCGACGCTCGCACCCTGGTCGCACACACCCTGCTCGGCGCCGGGCGGATGCTGGCCGAGTCCAGCGAAGCGCCGGCCGAACTGCGCCGGCGGGTGACCTCGCCCGGGGGCACTACCCAGGCCGCGCTCGAAACCCTCCAGGCCGGCGGCTTCGAGGCCCTGGTCGCGCGCGCGGTGCATGCCGCGCGCGAACGCAGCGCCGAGCTGGCCGCGGCGGGTGACGCGTGAGCGGCCGCCTGGCGGGGACGGGAGCATGGCCCGGTCACGCTCCGGGCGCCATCGGCCTGGTCCTGTGCCTGCTGCTGGCCGCCTGTGGCGATGCGGTACCGGAGCCGGTCCAGCCCGTGCCGCCGCCGGTCGCCACGGTCGAACTGGAAGGTCCGCTGCGCGTCCACTACAACCTGCTGCCGACCCTGGCCCTGGGCGAGGCGGTGGCCCGGGAATACGGGGTGGAACGCAGCGACGGCACCGCCCTGCTGGTGCTGGCGTTGCGCCGCCCGACCGCCGATGGCGACGAGACCATGGCCGAAGGCCAGGTCGATGCCGAAGTCGTCGACCTGTCCGGTCGCCGCCAGGCGGTGGCCCTGCGCCCGGTCGCCACCGGCGACTACACCGACCACGTGGGCACGGTGAAGATCGGCCCCCGCGACACCCTGCGGGTCGAAGTGGTCGTGGCGGCGGACGGCCGCCGCCAGCGGTTCGACTTCCAGCGCAGCTTCTGAATTCAGCGACTCAGAACCGGCCTTCCTGGAAATCGACGAAGGCCTGCATCAGTTCCTGGCGGGTGTTCATCACGAACGGCCCGTGGCGCGCGACCGGCTCGCGCAGCGGCGTTCCGGCGACCAGGATCAGCCTCGCACCACCGCCGCCGGCGCGCAGCGACAGCGCACCGCCACCGCCGAGCACGCCCATCTCGCGGCTTTCCAGCGCGCGCGCGTCCTCGCCCTCGCCGACCGTGACCGCACCTTCGAACACGTAGGCGAAGGCGTTGTGCCCATCAGGCAGCGCGTACGCCCAGGCCGTGCCCGGTTCCAGGGCCACGTCCAGGTACAGCGGGTCGGTGGCCGGCTGCACGATCGGGCCCACGGTATCGCCGACCCGGCCGGCGATCACCTTCACTGCCACGCCCGGCGCCGGCTGCACCACCGGAATCCGCTCCGGCGCGAATTCCTGGTAGCGCGGCGCGGTCATCTTGTCGCGCGCCGGCAGGTTCACCCACAGCTGGAAGCCGCGCATGCGCCCGGACTCCTGCTCGGGCATCTCCGAATGGACCAGGCCGCGGCCGGCGGTCATCCACTGCACGCTGCCCGGGGTCAGCAGGCCCTCGTTGCCGTGGTTGTCCCGGTGCCGCATGCGCCCGTCGAGCATGTAGGTGACCGTCTCGAAGCCGCGATGCGGATGGCTGGGGAAACCGGCGATGTAATCCTCGGCGCGATCGGTACCGAACTCGTCCAGGAGCAGGAACGGATCCAGGTCCGGCAGTTCGTGGCCACCGATGACCCGGGTCAGCCGGACCCCGGCGCCGTCGGAGGTGGCGGTGCCGCGGACCTTGCGCAGCAGGCGCGCCGGGGCGGTGTCGATGGGGGTGTTCATGGCTAGTCTCCAATGGCTTGCCGGCCAAGATGGCGGCTGCCGGCCGGCAACGGAACCGCCAAGGGCACAACCGACTGTTCCAGCGACGCGACCTGCCGGCACGCCCATGGTGCAGGGCCGGCGGGCAGCCGACTGCCCTCAATCCTGCGCCCGCTCGCGCACCAGCAGCAACGCCATCAGGGTCAGCGCCGCCATCGCGCTCAGGTAGTAACCCACCGCGGCGATGCCATGGGCGCCGGCCAGGCGGGTGGCGACGTAGGGCGCCGGCGAGGCGCCGAGGATACCGGCCAGATTGAACGCCAGCGAGGCGCCGGTGTAGCGCACCGGGGTGGGGAACATCTCGGCCAGGATCGTGCCGCACGGCCCGTAGGTCAGGCCCATCAATCCCAGGCCCAGGCACAGGAACAGCAACACCCTTCCTTCGGCGCCCGGCGCGAACAGCGGCTGGAACAGCAGGCCGAACAGGATGATCCCGATGGTGGCCACGATCATCGCCCGGCGCCGGCCGCGGCGGTCGGCGAACTTCGCCGCCAGCGGGATGGTCGCGGCGAAGCACAGCACGCCGATCATCTGCAGCAGCAGGAACTCCTGGCGCCCGTATCCGAGCTGCGACGTACCCCAGCTCAGCGCGAACACCGTCATCAGGTAGAACAGGACGAAGGTCGCCATCAACGACAGCGTGCCGATGACCAGGGTACCGGCGTGCTTGCCCAGCACCGTGGCCATCGGCAGGCGCTCGCGTTCCTCGCGCTCCAGGGTCTTGCGGAACGCAGGGGTCTCGGTGATCCGCAGCCGCACCCACAACCCGACCAGCACCAGCGCGGCGCTGGCCACGAACGGGATACGCCAGCCCCAGGCCATGAACTGCGCTTCGTCCAGGAAGTGGGCCAGCAGCAGGAACACGCCGGTCGCGCACAGGAAGCCCAGCGGCGCACCCAGCTGCGGGAACATGCCGTACCAGGCGCGCCTGCCCGGCGGCGCGTTCTCGGTCGCCAGCAGCACCGCACCGCCCCATTCCCCGCCCAGGCCCAGGCCCTGGCCGAAGCGGCACAGCGCCAGCAGCACCGGCGCGGCCACGCCGATCTGCGCATGGGTCGGCAGCAGGCCGATCAGCACGGTGGAGATGCCCATGGTCAGCAGCGCCGCCACCAGGGTCGCCTTGCGCCCGACCCGGTCGCCGTAGTGGCCGAACAGCAGCGAGCCCAGTGGCCGGGCGAAGAACGCCAGGGCGAAAGTGGCCAGCGACTGCAGGGTCGCCGCGGTCGGCTCCGACGCCGGGAAGAACAGGTGCGGGAACACCAGCACCGCCGCGGTGGCATAGATGTAGAAATCGAAGAACTCGATCGTGGTGCCGATCAGGCTGGCGAACAGGATCCGGCGGGGCGAAGCGGTGGCGCTCATCGGCGGGCGGCGTCGGCAGTGGTGGCGGTACCCGGCCGATTCTGGCAGATCGGCACCGCTCCCGATCGACGACCCGGCCGTTTGCCCCACTGGCCTGGGTGTACGATGGCCCGACCCGAGGAACCGGTCGTCGGCTCCCGATCATTCGAGAACAGCCATGCACGAGAACGTCGAGCACGACCACTGCTGCAGCGCGGATCCGGAGCAGCCCTCCTCCCGCCGCCGATTCCTGGGGACCGCGGCGGCGCTGGGCGCGCTCGGCGGGCTGAGCCTGGCCTCCGGCGAAGGCATCGTCGGCAGCGCCCATGCCGCGGAGCTTCCGGCCGCCGGCCCCGACAGCCAGATGACCCCCGAGCAGGCCCTGGCCGAGGTCATGGCCGGCAACGCCCGCTTCCTCAGCGGCACGCCGGTGGCGCACCAGCACGACCTGCGGATCATCCGCGAGCGCGCCGCCGAGGGCCAGTGGCCGATCGTGGGCGTGCTGTCCTGCGCCGATTCGCGGGTGCCGGTGGAGATGGTCTTCGACGAGCCCATCGGCCGCCTGTTCACCTGCCGCATCGCCGGCAACATCACCACCCCGGAGATCATCGGCAGCCTCGAGTACGGCGTGGCCGTGCTGGGCATCAAGGCGATCCTGGTGATGGGCCATTCCAGTTGCGGCGCGGTGAAGTCTGCGATCGACAACCCCGAGGTGCCTGGCCAGATCAGCAGCCTGTTCCCGGCGCTGCTGCCGGCGATCTACCTGTCCGACAGCAAGGACGCGGCCACGGTCACCAAGACCAATGCCATCGTGCAGGCCGCCACCCTGATCAACGCCTCGCCGGTGATCGAGAGCGCGGTGAAGAGCGGCAACCTCAAGGTCGTGCCGGCGGTGTACGACGTGGGCACCAGCAAGGTCGAACTGCTGGACATCCCGCCGTCGATCCGCCTGGCCGGCCGCTGACCGACCGGGGCCTGCGGGCGGACGAAGGGCCCGCGCGGGTATCGGCTCGAAGCCGACATCAGCGCGGGCCGTGTCTCCTCACCCGGCCAGCAGTCCCGCCTCGCCAAGCGCCGCTTCCACCTTCGCCTGGTTGCCCGGCTCAAGTTCGGTCAGCGGCAGCCGCAGCGTCCCGCCGCACAGGCCCAGCCGCGCCATCGCCCACTTGACCGGGATCGGATTGGCCTCGACGAACAGTTGCCGGTGCACCGGCAGCAGGCGCATCTGGATCGCCATCGCACCGGCCACGTCGCCGGCCAGCGCCGCCGTGCACAGTTCATGCATCAGCCGCGGCGCGACGTTGGCCGTGACGCTGACGTTGCCATGGCCGCCACACAGCATCAGCGCCACCGCGGTGGCGTCGTCGCCGGAATAGACCGCGAAACCCTGCGGCGCCTCGCGCACCAGCCACTGCGCCCGCTCCAGGTTGCCGGTGGCTTCCTTGATCCCGGCGATGCCCGGCACCTGCGCCAGTCGCAGCACGGTGTCATGCTGCATGTCGGCCACGCTGCGGCCGGGCACGTTGTAGAGCACGATCGGCAGTTCGCCGGTGGCCTCGGCGATCGCCCTGAAGTGGCGGTACTGCCCTTCCTGCCCGGGCTTGTTGTAGTAGGGCACCACCTGCAACTGGCTGTCGGCGCCGATCCTGTGCGCGTACTGCGCCAGGGCGATGGCCTCGGTGGTGGAATTGGCCCCGCAGCCGGCCATCACCGGCACCCGCCCGGCGGCCTGCTCCACCGCCACCCGGATGATCTGGCAGTGCTCTTCCACGTCCACCGTCGGCGATTCGCCGGTGGTGCCGACGACACCTATGCAGTCGGTGCCCTCGGCCACGTGCCAATCGACCAGCCGGCGCAGCGCGTCGAAGTCGACGCTGCCGTCCGGGTGCATGGGAGTGGCCAGGGCGACGATGCTGCCGCGCAGGAGGAAGGGAGGCGAGGTCATTGCAGGCGGACATGCATGGCGGGGGAAGCGACGATTCTAGCGGCAAGTCCTGCAACAGGCGGCACCGCATGCGCCGCGTCGCCGGGATGGGTTTACCCTTGGCGTTCCGCCCGCGGGCACCCCACGCCGCAGTCGCCCATCCCAGGAGACCTCCATGCTGATCGGCGTTCCCAAGGAAATCAAAAACCACGAGTACCGGGTCGGCCTGACCCCGGCCGGCGCGCGCGAGCTGTCCTCGCGCGGCCACCAGGTACTGGTCGAGCGCGATGCCGGCGCCGGCATCGGCCTGGCCAACGAGGCCTACGAGGCCGCCGGTGCGCGCATCGTCGAGGCCGCCACCGAGGTCTACGGCCGCGCCGACATGGTGATCAAGGTCAAGGAGCCGCAGCCGGCCGAATGCGCGATGCTGCGCCCCGGCCAGGTGTTGTACGCCTACCTGCACCTGGCTCCCGACCCGGAGCAGGCGCGCGCACTGCTGGCATCGGGCTGCACCGCCATCGCCTACGAAACCGTGACCGACGGCCGTGGCGGGCTGCCGCTGCTGGCGCCGATGAGCGAGGTCGCCGGGCGGATGTCGATCCAGGCCGGCGCGCATGCGCTGGAGAAGGCCCAGGGCGGCGCCGGCGTCCTGCTCGGCGGCGTGCCCGGGGTGAAGCCGGCCGAGGTGATGGTGATCGGCGCCGGCACGGTCGGCCTGAATGCCGCGCGCATGGCCATCGGCCTGGGCGCGCGCGTCACCGTCCTGGACCGTTCCCTGGACCGCCTGAAATACATCGACGAACTGTACGGCAACCGCCTGGCCACCATCCACTCCAGCCACGACGCCATCGCCGAACGCCTGCCGCATACCGACCTGGTGATCGGCGCGGTGCTGGTCCCCGGCGCCGCCGCGCCCAGGCTGGTGACGCGCACGCAGCTGAAGCTGATGCGTCCCGGCTCGGTGCTGGTGGACGTGGCCATCGACCAGGGAGGCTGCTTCGAGACCAGTCGCCCCACCACCCACCAGGACCCTACCTACGAGGTCGACGGCATCGTCCATTATTGCGTGGCCAACATGCCCGGCGGCGTGGCCCGCACTTCCACCTTCGCCCTGACCAACGCCACCCTGCCCTACGCGCTGGCGCTGGCCGACAAGGGCGCGACGCAGGCGCTGCTGGACGATCCCAACCTGCGCAACGGACTGAACGTGCATGCCGGCAAGCTGACCTACCGTGCAGTGGCCCAGGCGCTGGGGCTGCCATTCACCCCGGCCTCCGAAGCCCTGGCGCAATAGCCGCCGCTAGACTGTGCGGGTGCCCATTCCCCTCCTCCGCGCCGCATGACCACGGACCCGCGCCGCGCCCAGCTGCGCCGCATGAAGGCCATCGCCCTGGCGATGCTGCTGACCATGCTGGCCGGCTTCGTGCTCAGCCACTGGATGGGCAACCAGGGCGTATGGGCCTGGGTGTCGGCGTTCTGCGAAGCGGCCACGGTGGGCGCGCTGGCCGACTGGTTCGCGGTGGTGGCGCTGTTCCGCCACCCGCTGGGCCTGCCGATCCCGCACACCGCCATCATCCCGCGCAACAAGGCGCGGATCGCCGACAGCCTGGCCGCGTTCGTGCGCGACCATTTCCTGGAGCCGCAGAACCTGCTCGCACGGCTGGAAGTGTTCGACCCGGCGGCGAAGCTGGGCCAATGGCTGTCGCACCCGGAACAGTCGCGGCGGCTGGCGCAGATGGCGCGCGGCTGGGCGCTGCAGGCGCTGGACCTGCTGGACGAACAGGCCGTGCGCGAGAGCATCCAGCGCTTCGTCGTGGCCCGTCTGCAGGCCTGGGACGCGGCGGCCACCGCCGGCGAGGTGCTGGGCCTGCTCACCGCCGACGGCCGCCACCAGCAACTGCTGGACGAAGCGCTCAAGCGCCTGTCGCGCTACCTCGACGGCGAGGCAGTGAAACAGCGCGCCTCCGACCTGCTGGTCAAGCACGCGCGCCGCGAGTGGCCGCGGCTGGTGGGCACGGTGAACTGGGTCAAGCCGGTGGAAGGCATCGCCGACGACCTGGCCGAGCGCATCGCCCGCGCCGTGCTCGATGAACTCAACGAGATCCTCGCCCAGCCCAAGCACCCGATCCGCCGCGACTACGAACGCTGGCTGCGCGGCTACGTGCAGCGCCTGCGCGAGGACCCGGAACTGGCCGCGCGCGTATCCAGGATCAAACAAGGCCTGATCGACCACCCCAGCGTGCAGGAGTACGTACGCGGCCTGTGGGACCAGATCCACGCCGCGCTGCGCCAGGACCTGGAGCGCGAAGACGGCGTGCTCGCAGGCCACCTGGAGCGCTCCCTGTCCGGACTCGGCGAGGCGCTGGGCCGCGACCAGGCCCTGCGCGAGGCGATCAACCAGCACGTGATGGGCGGTGCCGAGAAACTGGCCCTGCGCCTGCGCGGCGGCGTCACCGACTACATCGCCCAGACCGTCAAGGGCTGGGACGAGCGCCACCTGGTCGAGCAACTGGAACTGAGCGTGGGCCGCGACCTGCAGTACATCCGCTTCAACGGCACCCTGGTCGGCGGCCTGATCGGCCTGATCCTGCATGCGATCATCGTGGTACTGGAACGGATGCCCTAGGGGGACGGCGGCCGCCGTCCCGGCCTGTGACGGCGCGCACGGATCGCAGGGTGCCAGTGGCGACCGCAGCGCCTATGATCGTCCCGAGGGGGGATGAAACAACAATGACCGTCAGATTCCTGGGCCAGTTCCTGCTGGAGCGCGGCACCATCACCGCCCGGCAACTGCAGGCCGCGACCGAGGCGCAACGCGCCGGCAACCCGTTGCTGGGCGAACTGGCCGTGCGCAAGGGCCTGCTCACCGAAGGACAAGTCCAGCGCATCCACGAACGCCAGCGCAGCGACGACCGCCGCTTCGGCGACATCGCCCTGGCCCTGGGCCTGCTGGACAGCGCCCAGCTCGAATCGCTGCTGGCCGCCCAGCACGCCGGACGCAGGCTGCTCGGCCAAGTGCTGCTGGAACAGGGCGCACTGGACGAGGCCACCCTGCAGGCGGAACTGGCCGCGCACCAGGCTGACCAGGCCGCCGCCAGCCGCGCCCTGGCCGACGGCGTATCCGAACACGCGCTGTCAGGCTTCGCCAACGGTGCCATCGCCCTGTGTGGCCGCCTGTTTCCGCGCATGCTCGGCAGCCAGTGCCAGGCCGCCGACCTGCTCGCCCCCTCCGAGTTGGCACCGTACCCGCACGTGGCCCACGTGCGCATCGAAGCCGAGCATCCGCTGTTCGTCGGCATCGCCTGCGACGCGGACACCATGCATGCCCTGGCCCGCGCCTTCCTCAGGATCGAACCGCAGCGCTGCAGCGATGCCCTGGCCCTGGACGGCCTGGGCGAGATCGTGAGCGTGCTGGTGGGGTACCTGGAGCGCAACGTGCTGCCGGACGAGATGCATTACCGGGCGCTCCCGCCGGACACCACTACCCCGGCGCCGGAACTGGCCGCCGATCCGGAACACCGCCTGGCGGTGCTGATGAATTCGCAGCTGGGGGCATTCGTATTGCTGGTGGGCGATTGAGCCCAGAATGCAGTGTCGGTTTCCCGCGCCACCGCCTCGTCTCGACCCATTACACCCTCAGTATCGTCGGATAACGCCCATAGCACCGGCGCATCGGATAACGCAGAGTGGCGCGCGTTCGGGGTTGCGCGTGGGCGTCGGCTTGTATGTTGATTTTGAATGGGAATCAACTGCCTTGCATGCCTGGCACAGGCGCGCATAATCTGCACAACACCCCGTTTGAGGGGTCTAATAGTAGTTAGGCCTTTGAGAGAAACTCTCCGGCGCACCAATTGAAAGGAGACTACGAATTTGTCGAAGTTCCGATTTATTGCTCTTTGTCTTCTGCTGACATTCGGCTTCAATAATCCTGCACATAGCCAAGAAGCCGGCTCAAAGAGTCCACCCACCAGCGCCGAAGTTCCAAAGATAGAACGTGAGGGTGTATGGCAGCCAACCATTGGCGGGACGCAAGAGTGGCTCTGGCCTTCGAGCGTTACGCTGGAGAGACCTGACACCGGCGATCATCCAGAAGCTACAGGTAATGGCTCACCCCTAATTGGGGGTAGCAAGTGGCATTGGGCGAGTTATGTGACGCGGCCGACCATCACGATTTACAAGCCAAAAGGCCACAACACTGGAACTACGATTCTGGTTTTGCCTGGCGGCGGATTCCATGCCGTAGCAGTCGATCTTGAAGGCACAGAAATCTGCGATTGGGTAACAGAGCAGGGCATGACCTGCGCCATGCTGAAATATCGAACGCCCCAAGCTTGGCCGAAGGTGAACGGGAAGCAGCAACGCCCGAAAGTACTGCTTGGGTTGGAGGACGCACAGAGAGCGATAGTTTTATTGCGCCACCGATCCTCTACATATGAGATCAATCCTCAAAAGATTGGCGTAATGGGATTCTCCGCGGGCGCCTATCTCGCGGCAGAAATGAGCAATACTGAGCAGCGCACGTATCCATCTACAGACGAGGCAGATAGGCAATCTACACGACCCGATTTCGCAGTAATTGCTTATACGGCGCGCATGCTTGATAACAGCAAAGGCAAAAACAACCTTCAGCTACAACCTTGGGTCAAGATAAGCGCGAATGCTCCACCGACATTGATCATTCACGCCATGAACGACAGCATCGATGACATTCGTCAACCCATGGCATATGCCCTTGCACTAAACGACGCAGGTGTGCCGGTTGATATGCGCGTCTATGCAAAGGGCGGCCATGCCTTTGGCATGCGTCCAACAGCTGATCCAATCACGACAGAGTGGCCCGAACAGGTCAGGCAATGGCTGCATAGCATTGGGGTGTTGTAACTATTGCCGCGCAAAGGCCTAACAATTCGTTCAAGCCGACTCCGCTTCGTTCCGGCGTCAGGCATGGCAGAAAAAGCTTGCCATGCCTGCCACCTCCACTACGCTACGCGGCTTAACTCAGGCGTTAGACCTCATGATCAGCCACCGCACATACCCAGCAATAATGTCCACCTCAATTTTTGTGGTCACCTTTGCGGTATCTGCAATCCTGATGCAGCTATTTCCCAGCATATGCTGGCTCCCACGCATTGGTGGCACCTTGGTTGGCATCTCCGTGATTATTCAAGGCTATATGCAAGCCAACACAGATAGGTTTCGCAAGCCTTGGCGATGGGGACTAACAAGAGAGCAGATCTATGCCCACTTCTCGTACCAGCTTGCCTTCTTTGGCACCTTTATGTGGGCATTCGGCGACATGATTCCCGGCGTGCTTTGGCTGTCTAATGCAACTTGCAATTCGCAGCTATGAGGTCTAACAATTCATTCAAGCCGACCTTGCTTCGCAAGGCGGCTTAATTCAGGCGTTAGGGCTCACATGGATGCAAATATGGATCGGAAGGATTTAAAACAGCGCGGCACGCTTTGGCCTTTGCTTTTCATTGCCCTAGGCATGATAAATATCTTTGACTACTTCTATAAGTCCACTTACCAACTTCAAGACCTTTTACAAGGCGTTGGCTTTCTTCTAGTAGTTCCGCTGGCCTATTTTGTTCCTGCTGCCTTCTCATTTGGCTCCGGAGCGAGCAAGCCAAGGGCGTCCGCATGGCTCAATGTCATGGCCGTAGCAGGACTCGCGCTCGTCAGTACAGGGTTTGCACTTCAATGGGGATGGCTGTGAGCCCTAACAATTCATTCAAGCCGACCTTGCTTCGCAAGGCGGCTTAATTCAGGCGTTAGGCCGCACACCAAGTGCCTCGTACTCGGAGATTCCACTGATGAAGTATGTGTCTCTCGTTGTTCTACTAGGTTTCTTGAACGTTGGCTGCGCCCACGCATCGCAAAGTGAACCAGCCGCGATTCCAAAAGCCCCGCCTGACACGGAGTGGTTTTCCTCTCCTTCTGGGCCTGCGCCAGTCATGCGCCGCATCGAGGGCAATCGAGCCGAGCCAGGACCATTCCGCGAGTACTACCGTACTCCCGCAGGCGCGAGTCTTGCCGCACACCGACACACCGCGGACATGCACATCAAAGTAATCGAAGGTCGTCAGTTCATTCTCATGGGAGATCTTGAGAACGCCCGGGTCAAAATATTTGATGCGGGTGAGACGTTCGTTATCCCGGCAGGTGTCTGGCACGTAGAGTGGTTTGAGAGCGACACTCTTGTGGAGATTTCCGGTATTGGGCCATTGCGTACGGAAAGGCCTCCCATCACACCTCGCGTGCCGTAGTCATGTCAGATCACGCAGTGCGGCCTAACAATTCGTTCAAGCCGACGCCACTTCGTGGCGCGGCTTAACTCAGGCGTTAGGTGCCACAAATGAGCCTTTCTCTACTTCTAGCAACAGCACTCGCTTCGGGCCAGTCTGCCCCTGCGGTTACATGCGTAAAGACAACCATCAAAGCGAACGGCCACACAACCGATACATCCATTGCGGTTAGCTCTGGATCTACGGAAGCAGACCGCTATGCGCTCAAGCTCATTCGGATGTTCAACGTGGAAAGATCTAAAGGAGAGAAGCACGAGCCGGAGACTGGTTACGTCTTAGTTGAGACGTATCCCAATGGCGCATTTGGCATGAGCATCCTGGACATGCGTGGCAAAGTACTACCCACATGCGATCGCCCTGAGTCTCCGGCTAGTGGCACCTAACAATGCGTTCAAGCCGACACCACTTCGTTACGCAAACCATATGGCAGGTACAGCTTGCCATATGCTTTGCTCCACTACGTGGCGCGGCTTAACTTAGGCGTTAGCGGTGCTCAAGCAGGTTCAAGGTAGTGACTTCGGTTGGCCTGTCTCTTCCTGCCTCCACGACTTCGCCAATAGACGGCCTCGGTTGCCTCGCCGTCACCTCTCCTTCCCTCTTCTTTCCTGGCTACTCCGGCCAGTCCACGGCGCCACCTAGCTGGCGGACAGGCTATCGGCTCGCGGATCAGCGGCGCTTCATGGCTTCGGCCCATCTCAGCAGCCATTGCTACTGGCCTTCGGACAGCGATTCCCTCACAGCCAGCCAGCCCGCGCCCGTTGCACCCCAGCAGCGCCGGGGGTACCTTCGGCCTCTAACTAATCATTCAAGCCGACCTTGCTTCGCAAGGCGGCTTAATTCAGGCGTTAGATTGCCAAACAAGATCTTCATCCCGGCCAAATAGATGAGCAAACCCCAAGCCCCGATCGCTGTTCAAATGCTCAAGGAGTGGCGCATACGACGCCCTTATGTCTATCGCTATCTGGAGAAGGAGTTCGTTGACCTTTTCTTCAAAGAGGGAATTCTTAGGCTGAGTTCCTTTTCAAAATTTTCAAAGCACGGAGATGAAGAGCGCCTCGACGCACAAGAGGGACGCGGCATAATTGAGAACTTTGACCATACAGGCCAAGGTCAATCCATGTTCGCGGCTATCGGCCAGGGACATGATGCGTATGTGCTATGCGGAGCCCTCAAGCATTCGCAAGACCTTTCACAAGCGTTCTCCGCCGATTCAGGGTTCCGCATCAATGACACAACCTCCTTCGGCTGCGCTATCGCCAATGCCATCCTTGGATTCAGAGGAGGCCTTGAGGGCTCATGCGTCTACGCTGAAAAGCGTGTAGTAGTCCGCTCTTCGGGCCAGATCGACCTCGATTCAATGCGCATTTCTCCGGATAGGAAAGAGCTAGATATGGGCAAGATGTTCGCGGCCATATCCAATGTTGCCGGAGACGATTTGTTCTTCCTCAAGCTAAAGGCTTATGAGCATCAGTGTGAGTATCGCTTGATTTGGGTGGTATCAAGTCCGAATGAGCATATTGATGTTGTATGTCCTGAGGCCAGAGAGTTCTGTACTCGTTTTGAGGACATTGCGTGAAGTTCCGCTTTGGCCAATCTAACAATTCATTCAAGCCGACGCCGCTTCGCGGCGCGGCTTAATTCAGACGTTAGGGCCCATGCCAAGCGTCACAGCGAACGGATACAGAGCCCTTATAGCGGCAGCGTTCCTCGTTGCTGTGCTTGGCGGCATCTGGCGCGGCATCGCGTCTTGTGGTGGTTACGCCTGGCACGCACAGGCAATGTCCGTGGCGCTTGCAATCGCGTCACTGTCACTTGTTCTGTACGCACCAAGTCACAGCCCATCACTTCCGCGTCGCTCTCTTTTGGCTATTGCTGTTGTATGCACGTACTTCCTAGTCCGCGCCCTTTCCGCTCCCTTCTACCCAACCCTCCCTGGGCCCGGAGACTACTTCCGTCAGGTGGGTATGGCGCTGCTCTCCGGGCCGTGCTAAATGGGCCCTAACAATTCATTCAAGCCGACGTTGCTTCGCAACGCGGCTTAATTCAGGCGTTAGGCGGCTCAGAGACAATGATGCGAATTGACGCAAACAACATCGTAGACGTTGATTCCTTCCACTCCGTATTTGCTGAGGCCTTTGGGTTTCCACCCTTCTACGGTTGCAACATGGACGCTTGGATCGACTGTCTTTCCGACCTGGATGATTCAAGCTCAGGCATGACCACTGTGCACGTTGATCCGGGCAAGACACTGTCTCTCGTCATTGAGCATGCCCAAGATTTCAAAGTCCGCTGCCCTGATCTGTTCTCTGCCCTTGTCGAGTGCGCCGCCTTCGTCAACTGGCGGCGCATTGAGTCCGGCCAAGCTCCAGTTCTCACGCTTGCATTCTATGCGTGAGCCGCCTAACAATTCATTCAAGCCGACCTTGCTTCGCAAGGCGGCTTAATTTAGGCGTTAGCGTTGCTCAAGCAGGTTCAAGGTGGTGCCTTCGGTTGGCCTGTCTCTTCCTGCCACCACGACTTCGCCAATAGACGACCTCGGCTGCCTCGCCGTCACCTCTCCTTCCCTCTTCTTTCCTGGCTACTTCGGCCAGTCCACGGCGCCGCTCGGCTGGCGGACAGGCCGTCGGCTCGCGGATCGGCGGCGCTTTATGGCTTCGGCCCATCCCAGCACTCACTTCTACTGGCCTTCGGAGGGCGATTCCTTCACAGCCAGCCAGCCCGCGCCCGTTGCACCCCAGCAGCCCCGGGGGTACCTTCGGCCCCTAACTCATCATTCAAGCCGACCTTGCTTCGCAAGGCGGCTTAATTCAGGCGTTAGGCGCCAGAACACTCTCATGGCAACTCTGATCTTCTCAATCTTACTTCTGGGTTCACTGCCTGCACTTTTGCCACGGTGGCGGCACGTGATTATTGGCACTGGCGTTCTTCTCGCAGCGTATACTGCTGCACTGGTGTATGCGCTCCGGGATCTTGAATCCAATCCGAGCGGCGGAGATGGCCCTGCCTTCTTTGGCATCATGTTCGTTTTTGGCTGCGCTCAAGCGATCATTGCCACATCTCTAGTCGGGCGGGTTGTTGCTCGCATGATCGCTCGCTCGATCACCTTGTCGGCTAAGACTCGTGTCATAAGACTCCTGCTCGCGTTCTCACTCTTGCCCTTGGCAGCCGCAGGCGCACTCGTTGCTCAACATATGGCTGCCACCGCGCTCATCTATTTTGCAGTTGTTCTTTTCTTTCCTCTTCTATGGCTGGCGCTGGCATTACAGCTGGCGCCTAACAATTCATTCAAGCCGACCTTGCTTCGCAAGGCGGCTTAATTCAGGCGTTAGGCGGCTGGGAGAGATTGCGGTGAAGACGGAGAAGGAACGGTGGGCACGCCGTGGCACCTACTCTCTAGTCATGGGGGTTGCGGCATTCTTTGCCTTCTTCAACTCAACGCACCAATGGGTCGAACCTCCCGAGTACAACCGCATCAAGGGTATCTGGCTGGAGCCGTTCTTTCCCACTATCGAGCCATACCTTCCAACCATCGTTCTCGTTCTTGGCACAAGCTTTCTAGCTGCGGCGGCATACTGCACTTGGCGTTATATCATCGCCGCCAGATCGGGCGGGTCAGCCGCCTAACAATTCATTCAAGCCGACGTTGCTTCGCAACGCGGCTTAATTCAAGCGTTAGGCCACGCACATGGCGCTCAAGATCGTGAAGATCGGAACATATTGGGCAGGCCTGCTGTCACGTGCGTCTGTAGACATCATCGCGCTCGACTATGACTGGTGGCATTCTCTCGCGGAAGCCGACGATCAGCTTGAGCCTGGGGAGGAGCCAATGCCGTTGAGCCCTGAGGGGTTGATGTACTACGGCCGCGTTGAGCAAGCGCTGCAGCCTGATGAACCTACTTGGCCTGACACGTTCGGCCATACCACTATCTCAGAGGCCATGCAGGCGCTCGAGCTGAAGCTTGGCAAGCAGGTACGCTGGCAATAATGCAGGCGCTGCCTAACAATTCATTCAAGCCGACCTTGCTTCGCAAGGCGGCTTAATTCAGGCGTTAGGCGGCAGACCAAGACAACGGGGAATCCCATGAAGAGCAAGCAGACCTACTGGTTCCATGCCAAAGACCCTGAGGTTGGTGTCGGCTGGAGCGGCCCCGCCTCCTGGCAGGGTTGGGTGTCTTTGGCTCTGTTCATTGCCGCAGTTATTGTCTCAGCGGCACTCATGCTGCCGCAGCGCTTTGGTAGCTACTTGCTTCTTCTAGCTGTACTGTCAGCAGCCTTCATAGCGCTTTGCATCGTCAAGGGAGCACCTCACAGTGAGCGCTAGACTGCCGCCTAACAATTCATTCAAGCCGACCTTGCTTCGCAAGGCGGCTTAATTCAGGCGTTAGGCGCCACATGAGAGGTCTTCGTGTTTTACTTAAAAAAGCACCTTGACTTGCCGCGGTGTCCACATTGCGGAGTCAATTCACCGAACTTGCATCAATCTCAGATATTCGAGACAAACAATGCTGACCAGAGCGAACGCCAAGTTTGGGCAATCTATGTCTGTAGGCGTTGCGGCGGCGTTGTATCGGCCAAATCAAGCAATCCGCAGGCTGTTGTTCAGGCGTACTACCCATCTGCATCGACTGTAGATGATGCAATCCCGGATCGTGCCCGGGCCTATCTCCAGCAGGCTTATGAGTCGCTTCACGTGCCTGCGGGCGCTGTAATGCTCGCCGCGAGTGCAGTAGATGCAATGCTAAAGGCCAAGGGCCTTACCACCGGCAGTCTCTACTCACGCATTGATACCGCCAAAGACGGCGGCATCATCACCACTGATATGGCTACATGGGCTCATCAAGTGCGGCTCGATGCCAATGAACAGCGTCATTCCGACGAAGATAGCCCTCTTCCCATTGGCCAAGATGCGGAGCGCAGCATTGAGTTTGCCGCCGCGCTTGCTCAGTTCTTGTTTGTTCTTCCTTCACGGGTGCAACGCGGACTTTCCGGCAGTGGCGCCTAACAATTCATTCAAGCCGACCTTGCTTCGCAAGGCGGCTTAATTCAGGCGTTAGGTGTCACATGAACCTTCCAATCCATCTCACACAAGCACTGATCTTGGCTTTTCTGCTATCTGGCTGCGCGCATCAACCACTTGGCCCAAAGATCGATACGCCTTCCGCCATCGATACCCATGAGCTGGTGACGCGACTTGGCTATCCAAAATGCAGGGTGTCAGTGCCGCTCACGGAGGAAGACGCAGTGAAAAGTGCAGCGTTGGTTGGCGCTCCAGATATAGACAAACGAGAAGATTGGGCGGCGCTTATCGGACGAATGACTCCCGGAGATGAGTTGCGCCATGTATGGTGCAGTCCATATCGTGGGCCTGGCGGCATCGATCTAATTGGTGTGTTTCGCGACAAGCATCTGATCGCTGAGTTGCACACTGTGTTCGTGGACTGAGAGGGGAATCCTGCAGTGACACCTAACAGTTCATTCAAGCCGACCTTGCTTCGCAAGGCGGCTTAATTCAGGCGTTAGGCTGCTCACCAATGGCCAATAGCAAACTGACAGCAGCAAAAGAAGCGACCCGAGTCTTGCAGCACTTGCTTGTCGGCGAGCAGCCAAGCGGCCTACGGTTCGGAACAACACAGATTCTGTTTCAGTCAAGTCCCGGCAAGCCTAAAGGCGAGCCATACGTAAACTTGGCTTCGGCTTGGTGCGTCTTTCCTTCCTTGCCAGCTTCACTTCCAGCAACTGAGTCAGCTGTATCTGGCCCTGCAAGTGAAGAGGAGGAGTATGAGAGCATCATCTCCCTACGCCACAAGACCGTCATTGACGTAGAGGTATGCCATCCTATTCCCCACCTACTCATTAAATTTGATGACGGCTCGGTTCTTTACGTAAATGGACATAATGAACAGTACGAGCCTTGGCAGGCTGGTCAATCGTTCTCGGAAAGCGAGACATGGCTTGTGGTTGCCTGCCCTCGGGATTCAATTGCCATATGGGCGCCAGATCGGTTCTGAGCAGCCTAACAATTCATTCAAGCCGACCTTGCTTCGCAAGACGGCTTAATTCAGGCGTTAGGCCCCTATGACGGCACCCCGCCAATCCAATCAATTAGCTCACTGGCTCCTTATTGCCTCAGGCCTGGCCGTCCTTACCATACAAGCCAGACAGATCTATTTCTCTATTGGTACTGGCTTGCTGCAATTCCACTCCAGCAAGTACGGGGTTCATCTCTATGGAGTTGAGGCCGCCATAGTCCATCTTGTCTTGGCAGTGGCTGTTATCCTCTTGGTGAGCATCGGCTTAAGGGGGTTACAGCATGGGGCCGGGGCCTAACAATGCGTTCAAGCCGACACCGCTTCGTTACGCAAACCATATGGCAGGTGTAGCTTGCCATATGGTTTGCTCCACTACGCGGCGCGGCTTAACTTAGGCGTTAGGCCGAACTGAACGGGATCCATGGAGAACTAATAAAGAATGAAAAGCACTGTTCCTGGATCGAGCGATCAACACTTGGAGCCAACCTCAGTGAGACGGCCCCACGAACACCTGTTTTTCGCAGGTATGGCCGTGCTTCTGCTCGCCACGGTGTTCGTGGGCTTTGCGGCCTCCTACTACCTCGCCGGGATGGTCAAGGCGCTCCTGCCGAGTCAAATCATTCACGTTCACGCACTCGTAGCCACCTTCTGGATGCTGTTGCTTGCCGCCCAGGTGTCGCTGGTTTCCGCTCACCGCGTCGACCTCCATCGCCGTCTCGGTGTCATCGCGGTGCCACTGGCTTGCGCAATGGTCGTAACCGGTCTGATGGCTGGCGCCGATATTCTGAGGCGAGGCATTCCGCCGGGCCTCGAACAACTGCTCTTTCTCATCAACACCAACATGGTATTCGTCTTCGCGGTGCTCATCGCACTTGCCTTCCGAATGCGAGGCGATCCGCCTGCGCACAAGCGGTTCATCGTGATCGCCAACGTCGCGCTCATGTTCGCGGGTTTCATTCGATGGCCGGTCGAGTTTCTGCATCACAATATTCCCGCCGCAGCACGCGCCCCCTACTGCTTCCTGCTTCTTTTAGTTCTCTACGATCTCTGGAGCACGCGCAGGATCCATCCTGTGACGCTTTGGGCGAGTGCGTTTCTTGTCTTTGTTTTTGAGGTCCAGTTCTTTGTCGCCGAAACGATGGCTTGGCGTTCATTCGCAGCATGGGTCCGATCTATCGGTTGATCGAAAAAGGACTTCCTGGGCAAACTTATGGAGCACGGGCACCAAATCGGCCTTCTCCCACGGCTTCCCTTCTCCTGCCACGGCGGGTCGGAAAAGGGCCACAGAGATCTGTAGGCCCTGTACCCATGTCGTACGAATACGCAGCCTAACAATTCATTCAAGCCGACGTTGCTTCGCAACGCGGCTTAATTCAGGCGTTAGGCATCAATGGCGAGATCTCTGGCATTTGCATATGCACTTTCTATCGTAGCTCTGGCAGCTATGGTCGCGCTCGGCCGTGGCGCGCTGCCAAAGCTTGACGGTTTCACCGCCTTCTTCTACATGAGCCTCGTGGGCTTGCTCATGCTGCCGGCATCCTTCATGTTCTTTCGGGGTGGTCGTTTGTCGTCCGGGTCGCTTCGCAAGCTCTTGGCCTATGGGCTGTCGGCCGTCACCGCGGTTTTGGGCCTGGGGTCGTCAGCCGCAGTCATACTTGTCCTACTGGGCGCGGCCAAACCAGGTTGATGCCTAACTATTCATTCAAGCCGACCTTGCTTCGCAAGGCGGCTTAATTCTGACGTTAGGCCGCACACGAAATGTCACTGGTAGCCATAATTGCACTCTTGGCCTTTGCCGGTGTCACCGCACTCTACTTGCATGCATTCTTTCGCTTCTACGGCATCGTCCAGCTAGAGAGACCGGAGTGGCTGCAGGTTCGTAGTTCTCTAGGCTCGATTAGCGGGGGGCATTCCCGTGCTGGCGATCCAAATGTCCAACTGGAGTTGCTGCGTATAGCGTATGGCTCTAGGGCTAGCCAGCTTCACGCACCTATGGCCACTAGGTACGCTAGGCGCATTTGCCTTCTGTTGCCCACCGGCCTGGTTCTCTTTATCGTAGGCTTAGGTGGGCTGCTCGCAAGTGCGGCCTAACAATTCATTCAAGCCGACCTTGCTTCGCAAGGCGGCTTAATTCTGGCGTTAGGGCGCAGCAATGAGCAAACTCTGCACGTTAGCTTTCTTGGTTCTTTCGCTACTTGCAGGCTGCGCGAGCAGCCCACCAAAAGATCCACTCTACAGCGGTGAGTACTTCTACAATTTCGAGAGTTCATACCTCACGCCAGACGGAAAAGATGAGGCATGGTGTATTGATGCAGGCCGGATGGAACGCGCCATGCTGCCCGCCAGGGATGTAAACGGTCAATGGGGAACCTCTCACGTTGTTGTGCGTGGCAAGCTCGGACCTCGGGGCAGCTACGGCGGCCTTGGCCGTTGCCGGCACGTACTAGAAGTCACCGAGATTATTGAAATTTCAAATATGCGCGGGCGCGATGGCTAGGCAGCGCCCTAACAATTCATTCAAGCCGACCTTGCTTCGCAAGGCGGCTTAATTCAGGCGTTAGGCCTCATGAATCACTACTCGGTCCCCGTAGATCAAGAGACATTGGCTGCGTTGTATGAGCTCCGCTCCGGCGTGATATCAGCTGCGACCTTCAAAGATTTTCCTCATTTCGCTCAGTGCTCCGCGATTTGCCTTGAACTCGCAGATGGTCGCTGGATAGCTCTACAAGCTCAAGGTGAGGATCTTGAGTTCAAGTTTGAGGTGTTCGCAATACAAGCTCGCATTGCCGAACGTCCCGGCCACATGGAGCATCACAGCATCGAGCTCGCTGCTCCCGTAACGGTCACCCCCTTGCTCACGGAGAGCTGGCTAGACCCATCTCTGCCCACCGGCCCCACAATTGGATCAGACCCAATAGTTCAGTGTGTCGGAGTGTCTGGCTCCGCCCCAGCAACCGCAAGCGCCACATGTCGTTACCTTGGTGGAGTTGAGCTCAAAGCCGCAGATGGCAGCGCCCTTGTTGTGGCAACTGGCGGATTTCCCTATACATTGCACGTCACCGGCCTCTCGGAAGACTCCGGGTTCTCCCGGAGCGACTACTCGGCACTTCCGGCTGAGGCCTAACAATGCGTTCAAGCCGACACCGCTTCGTTACGCAAACCATATGGCAGGTACAGCTTGCCATATGGTTTGCTCCACTACGCGGCGCGGCTTAACTTAGGCGTTATACGTAGTCATGCAACTTCAAGTTGATGGCTCCGAAACGACGTCCCCCCGCTTTCAGTAGCGGGGCCATTTAGAGTCCGGGGTTAGGGTAGCCGATCTCGGCCATCCGTTTGGCGTAGGCGGCGGGCGTCAGCCCGCCCAGTATTTTCTTGGGTCTCTCCTCGTTGTATTCCCGGCGCCAGGTCTCGATCACGGTGCGGGCGTGCAGGAGGTTCTGGAACCAGTGTTCGTTCAGGCATTCGTCGCGCAGGCGGCCGTTGAAGCTTTCGATGTAGGCGTTCTGGTTCGGCTTGCCCGGCTCGATCAGCCGCAGCGCCACGCCGCGCTCGTGGCCCCACTTCACCATGGCCTTGCCGCAGAACTCCTTGCCGTTGTCCGAGCGGATGACCTGCGGCAGGCCGCGGCGTAGTGCGAGACGGTCCAGGACTCGAGCCACCCCGTTGCCGGAGATCGCCCGCTCCACCTCGACGGCCACGGCTTCGTGGGTCGCATCGTCGACGATCGTCAGGCACTTCAGCACGCGCCCCTCGGCCGTGCGGTCGAACACGAAATCCATAGACCACACCTGGTTGGCCGCCGTCGGCCGGAACAGCGGCTGCCGGTCGGCAACCGCCACCTTCTTGCGCTTGCGTCGCCGCACCTGCAGCTTGGCTTGCTGGTACAGCCGTTCGACGCGCTTGTAGTTCACCGGCCAGCCTGCCTGACGAAGTTTGAGGTGGATCATCCCGACGCCGTACCGCTTGTGCCGGACGGCCAGCGCGTGGATGTGTTCGCGCAGCTCAACGTTCCGGTCGGGCCGGGGTTCGTAGCGGAACGCGCTGGCGCTCATCCGCGCCACCGCCAACGCCCGCCGTTCACTGAGACCGCGATCGATCATCTCCCGCACCAGCGCCCTGCGCACTGGTGCGGTTACGGCTTTTTTCGCAGGACGTCCTTGATGACGTCGTTCTCGAACATCTGCTCGGCCAGCAGCTTCTTCAGCCGAGTGTTCTCCGCCTCGAGCTCCTTGAGCCGCTTGGCGTCCGAGACGCTCATGCCGCCGAACTTGCTGCGCCACAGGTAGTAAGAGGCTTCGCTGAAGCCATGCCGGCGGCACAGGTCCTTGACCGCCATGCCGGCGTCGGCTTCACGCAGGAAGCCAATGATCTGCTCTTCGGAAAACCGCTTCTTCACGTCCAATCTCCTGATCAGGTGGGATTGGACTCCAAATCGGCCTGCTACTCAAAACCGGGGGGACGTCGGCCCAGCCACATTGCGGCGCTGCTGCTGCGGATGGCGGAGGCAGGCTTTGAGGCCGTCAAGACTGAAAACCTCTACGTCTTCGATGGCGTCCGGGGCTATTCCCAGGCCCAAGGCGAATGAACGCTCTTACCTCAGGCCTGCCGACGCCGCCGGCGGTGTACGCGGGCTGTTCGGCCGCCTTGTTGACCCAGCACGGGAAGGAAGCGCTATTAGGTCCGATCCTGGATGAGGCTCTTGGATGCCAGCTGGTGCATGTGGACGCCTACGACACCGATCTGCTGGGCACCTTCACACGCGAGGTGCCGCGTGCCGGGACCCAACTCGAAACCGCAGCCAAGAAGGCCCGGCTGGGCATGGAGCTGGCCGGATTGCGACTGGGGCTGGGCAGCGAGGGCAGTGTGGGTATGGATCCGGCGACAGGCCTGATCCCCTGGTGCTATGAGGTGCTGGTCTGGATCGATGCCGATCGCGGGCTGGAGGTGGTCGGACGCGCCCACGCCAGTGCCTGCGCAGGGTCCCGCCGCGTCACCTCGTGGGAGGAGGTACAGGCCTTTGCCGCCCATCACAGGTTCCCCTCGCATGCGTTGGTGGCGCGTCCGAGCCATGCGGACCACAGCAGCATCTATAAGGGTATCCAAGATCCGGACAGCCTGCGTCGCATCTACGAACGCGCCAGGGCCGACGCGGACGACGGGGTAGTGTTCTTGGAGGTCGATGCACGCGCGCACCTGAACCCGACACGTCAGGCGGTGATCCGGCAGGCGGGCCTGGACCTGGCGGCGCGGCTGCGGACGCTGTGCCCGGCATGCCAGTCCCCCGGGTTTGGCCTCGCGCGGCGCGTGCCCGGATTGCCCTGCGGGAACTGCGGCACCGCGACCAGCGAGTTCAAAAGCGCACTAATGGCCTGCGGGGCCTGCGGCCACGAGGTTGAAGAGCGTATCGTCGAGGCCTCGGCCGACCCGGCCCATTGTCCTGAGTGCAACCCGTGAGCGTCTTGGACCCGACGCGGGTATGCGCCCTCGGTGAGGTCGAGCGAGCCGCATCCCTGCTGTCGAATGGCGGACTGGTGGCATTCCCCACCGAAACGGTCTACGGCCTGGGCGCCTCGGCACGCGATAGAGGGGCACTGCGGCGCATATTCACTGTCAAAGGGCGGCCTCCGGATCATCCGCTGATCGTCCATATCGCCGCATCCCACCAGTTGCTTGCGTGGGCCAGCTACATCCCGGACGCAGCACGGCGGTTGGCCGACGCATTCTGGCCGGGCCCATTGACGCTGATACTGCCTAAGGCGCCAGGCGTACCCGACGAGGTCACGGGCGGCGCATCCACCGTAGGCGTGCGGGTACCAGCACATCCGGTCGCCCAAGCGCTGCTACGCAACTTCGGTGATGGCATTGCCGCGCCTTCGGCCAATCTCTATGGCCGCGTCAGTCCGACCCGAGCCAGGCATGTGGCCGATGCGCTCGGAGACTCGGTGGATCTGATCCTGGATGGCGGGACGTGCGAGATAGGTCTGGAGTCGACCATTATTGACCTATCTGACGGAACTGCGCGCCTGCTGCGCCCTGGCGCGATCACCCGTGCCATGCTCGAACATGTCCTGGGATCACCCATTTCCCTAGAAAATCCTCAAGGCACACCCGCACCAGGTCAGAAGCCTTCGCATTACGCACCCAAAGCTCGCGTCGTCCTAGCCGCTGCCGAACAGGCAGAAGCGACGGCGGCTCGCTTGGCAGCGCAGGGTTGCAGAGTAGGGCATCTAGCTGTTGCGCCGTCGCACCATCCGGGTGTGTGGTGGCTACCCCTTTCGCTGACACTGGATCAGCAAGCAGCGAACCTCTATCAGCGACTGCACGAGGCCGACGCCCTGCAGCTCGATATGGTGGTTGCATCGCTGCCGCGTGGTCACGGAATCGCCGAAGCCATTGCCGATCGGCTCAGCAGGGCCGCGGAGCGAGGGGACTGGCACTAGATGGATTAAGCGTCGCCGAAATAGATCGAAGTGTGGGTGTTCTATGGACTAGGTACCTACGCGACATGCCCTCTATTTGGGAGCGCTTGAAGTGGATGCGCCGTCAGCGATCGGGGCGCCTGAGCCCTAGACTGCGGTTGACGCTGTATGGCTCTCAATTCGATAGAGGCTGAGTAATCCGTGCAGTATCAGATCCTGACAGCATTTCCATCTATGAAACTCGATGTCAAACAACGAGTGGCGCGAACATTTGCGTTTGGTCACGAACTTAAAACCCTGTCACAGTCCGCCAAACCGCGGCGCACCGTGAAAGACCCTGGGCAAGTTGCGGAAAGTTATAGACATTTCTTCTAACCTTGTCCTCCGGGCACAGGGGTTTTCGGATGGCGTGCGACAGGATTAAGGAGCATTCTGTCATCCAACGTCACGGTAAAGCGGATTCCGGCCAGCGCGCACCTGGTTGCGCCAACGACCCCCACGCGGCGACGCCCGGGTCCGCCAACGAACACGAAAACCCCTCCGTGGCGCGGGGTAAACGCATTCTGGCAAAACCTCGTCTAACTTTCGCCAGCGAGAAACGCCGCTAGCGTCCCCCTCACTCACCTCTGCCGTCGCGCCTCAAGCCGCCGGCACGGACGATGCGTCGCCATCCCCGATGGAGCGTGGGCAGCTCAAGGCAGAGCGTCCTTGTGGGACATCCATAGTCTCCAAGCCCACCCCTGGCAGGGAAGCCTCTCATTCAAGGGAGGACACCCCATGGGCATCTGTTGACCACCAGCCAAATCGTCCGCTTCACCGCCGGCCGAGAGGGCACGCTGGCCTACTACGCCGCGCTGGCGGAGATCTTCACCCGGCGCGGGGCGCCGATGGCCGCGGCCTTCGAGGCGGTGGTGGCGCGCATGCATGCGCTGGCAGGCGAAACCGTGCGCCGGCCCCTGGGTTCGGCCTCGCCGGTCCCGGCCTAAAGCTTGCCGGCGTCCCGATAGCGCGCCGCGCCCCGCGCCACCAGCGCTTCCAGCTCGGCCAACAGCGCCGGCTCGAGCGATTCGAAATTGAAGCAGGATTTTCCCTGCATGCGCTGGCGCAGCGCCGGGCTGGTGCCGGCCAGCAGCTCCGGGAAGTCGTAGACGGGCATGAAATGGAACAGATGCCT
>JAFLEA010000016.1 GCA_017302035.1 Lysobacterales bacterium | reverse complement strand
CCGGTGCCCGTGGCTCCCGCCCCGCGCGCGGCGGTTGCCGCCGCGCCGGCCGCCTCCGGCGGCGTGGTCGGCTTCTTCAAGCGCCTGTTCGGCAGCGAGGCTGCGCCGGCGCCCCAGCCGCCGCGCCAACCGCACAACGACAATCGTGGCAACAACCGCCGCGATGGCGGTCGTGGCGAGACCGGCAACGGCCAGCAGGGCAAGGGCAACAACCGCGGCGGCAATCCGCAGCCGAAACCGCGCGGCCAGCAACCGGGCAAGGGCGGCGGCAATGCCCCGCAGCAGCCCAAGCAGGAGCGCCAGCAACAGCCGCAGCCACAGAAGGCCGCGCAGCAGGGCCAGGGCGGCCAGCAGCAGCCCAAGCAGGAGCGGCAGCAGAAGCAGCAACCGCAGCCCCGGCAGCGCAAGCCCGCCGAAGAGAACCTGGAGGCTGCCGGCAACAGGCAGCCGCAGGAGGCGCAACGGTCACCGCAGGCCGATGAGGCTCTGTTGCGCGGCGTGCCTGTCGAAGCCGAGGCACTGATCGCCGCACCCGCCGCCGCAATCACCGCCGCCGCCACGGTCGGCGCCACTGACCCGGCCGAAGCGGTCGCCAGTGCCGAGACCATGGCAACGGCCGAAGGGGCCATCACGGACGCGGCCTCTGGCGAGGAAGCCGCCGCCGAAGCCGGAGGTCGCCGTCGCCGTGGCCGTCGTGGTGGCCGCCGCCGTCGCCGTGGCGGCGAGGCCGGGGGCGCACTGGCCGAAGCCGAGGCCGGCGACACGCTCGACGACGGCAGCGACCTGGATGAAGCCGGTGGCGACGAGGCCGACAGCCCGCCCTCCAGCGCAACGGCCGATGCCGGCACGGTGCGCGCCGACCAGCCCGAATTCGATTTCGACGACATCGCTGTGCCTGCGCCGGCACCCCGGGTCCACGCAACGACGCAGGCACCGGTGGACACCACTCCGATCGAGCCGCGGCCCGAGGCCGTCGATCTGGCCGAAGGCGCGGCCGCGACGACCCTGACCGCGACCGCGACCGAGGACGATCCCGCGCCGGCTACAGGCGCAGGCGGCATCGAAGCCGTGGCCGGACAGGATGAGCCGGCGGCTGTCGCGGAAACCACGCCGAGCGCAAGTATCGCCGCCGAGGCCACCATCGCCACGCAGCAGACGCTGCCGACCGCTGCGGTTGCCGAACCTGCCCCTGTGCCCGTGGCGGAAGAAGTTGCTGCAGAGGAGGCCGAAGCCGGCAGTGACACGCCAGTCCCGGCGCCGGTATTCACTACCGCCGGCCTGTTCGATCCGGCTCCGTCGGCTGTTCCGATCGACGCGGTCGCCGCGCCGCCGTCCGCCGCCGAGGAAGAAACCGGAACCGACGCACGGCCGCCGCAGCAAGCCTGAGCCAGGAACGGCCCCGCGCACATCTGCGCGGGGCCCCGGGCGAGTGGCCCGGGCGCCGCGAATCCGCGGCCACCGCCCGCGGCTTCCGGTTGACGATGTGCGCTAGAGCGTGCTGCCCGGATCCATCAACCCGTAGCGCGTGGCCAGTCGCGCCAGGGCGATGCTGTCGTGCACGCCGATCTTCTCGAACAGTCGCGACTTGTGCGTGTTGATGGTCTTGGCGCTCAGGCTCAGGCGCTTTGCGATCGCGTCCTGGCGCAGTCCCTGGACCAGCAGCATCGCCACTTCCAGTTCACGCGGGGAAAGCTGATCGAACGGCGAGTCGCCGCCGCTGACGCTGGCCAGCGCCATGTTCTGCGCCACGCTGCTGCCCAGGTAACGCTTGCCGCGCGCCGCGTCCCGCACTGCATGCAACAACTCGCGCGCGTCCCCGCCCTTGCCCACGTAGGCGTGCGCGCCGACGTCGAGCAGGCGCTTGGGCAACGGCCCCTCCTCCAGCACCGAGACGATCACCACCCGGCATTCCAGCTTGCCGCGGACGATGCGCTCGGTGATTTCCAGGCCGCTGATGCCCGGCAGGTGCAGGTCGCACAGGACCACATCCGGCTTGAGCTTGCGGATCAGCGGCAACCCCGCCTCGCCGCTCTCGGCCTCGCCGACGATCTCGATGTCGGTCTCCGCCGACAGGATCATGCGCAGGCCGGCACGAACCAGCGCGTGGTCGTCGACCATGAAAACCCGGATGGTCATGGCAATACCCCCCCGTATGCCCCTAGCCGCTGGAGACTAGACCTGCGGTGGCTTGGAGACAAGCGGGAAGATTCCTGAGAATGGCGTAGGAATAATCCCACGCCGGTGGCGGACGAGGCGGCCTGGGTGGCGGAGAGGGTGGGATGGAGGCAGCTTCCACCTAACCGCTTGAATTGACTGCAAGACCCGCTTGGCGGGGTCTCCTGGTTTGTGTCCGAGGATTCTAGTGGCAGGACGGGGTGTCGGATCAAGCCGATAGCTACATGCAGTTACCGTCGAGTCACCCCTACGTCCGCCGCACCATCTTGGTGAACGCGACACTTTTTTGACGCCGATAATCAATTGTGTGAAGTAATTCCGGTGCGCGAACTTGCGCAATTCGTAAATGCTGCTTGGCTGCCAGTTCCTTCCCCCGCAACCGGAGCAACCATGCCAGATCCCCAAGTTCGTATCGCCACCCAACTGTTGAGCGGCACGCTCTACCAGACCCAGGGCAAAACCCCCGAACAACGGTCAGAGGCCATTGAGCTCGCCCTGGAGGTGGCCGCCGAAATCTTGAGCAAGCGGGGCCGGGGTATGCCGACACTGGACAACAAACCACCGACCGAGGGGACGGCTTCCCCCAGAATGGCGACCAAGGAAAGAGTCATCGAACGGCCGGTCCTTCCTCCCCTGGGCGGCTTGCTTACCCAACGCCGGGGTCAGGGCAATGCATCCCCCGAAAAGACGGATCGCAAAGGCCCCACCCTTCATTGAAATCAGAGCTACGCGTTATGACCACGCCCCGCCATCGCGGGGCGTATTCGTTCAATGCAGCCGCGGTTTGGGGGGCGGCGGCCTTGTCGCTTCAGCCCTCAGCTTCGCGCTGTCGACTGGCCCGGAGGCCGGGGGCAGCGAATCGGACTCCAGCGGGTAGTTCTTGAGCAGTTGGCTGCTCCACGCTTCCACGTGATCCACTGCGCCGGAAAGCCTTTTCTCGCACTCCTCCTCGGCGCCTGGAGACACGGCCTCCCTTGCGGTTTTCAAGGAAGCCAGTCGTTTCTCAATGGCGGCCAAGCGGCGCCCCCGCCGTTTGGCCCATTCTCGCTCCGTGCCATCCGTTGGTCTCGGACTGGATTCGACGAACTGCTCCAGGGCGTGCTCCGCCAGATGGAGCAACTTTAGCGCGCTGCGCTCGGCCAGCCTCCGGCGTTTCCATTCCGTCGCCCAACGTCGCAACGTCTTCAATCTCTTGATCAGCTCTCGGAGGTCAGCGCGCAAGCTGCGACTATCCGCAAAGGCTGCAAGGCGTCTCGCGTGATCCTCTAGGAAGCGGCGCGAGTCCTTTAGAACCTCAAGCAACGGCTCCAGGGCGCCGTCCATCCACACCTGAACTGCTTCCCCGAACAAATCTTGCGTTGAGGGCCCAGGTCCCCGGGCCGGAACGACGATTCCTCCGATGGCCATGCCGGCGAACCCCTGCACGCCAACCATGTGACTTCCGTCCGATAGCATCAAATCAATGCTTTGGCCTCTCGATCGAGCGGCACGCCCCTGACTGGGGCGACGGTCGTGAGAAGGCGGCAGCGCCCTTCCCTCACGCTCGAAGGCCGCGAGAAGGCTCTGGAACTGTTCTTCGTTCTCCCGTTGGATGACCGAGTTGTTCTCCGCGCGCTCGGTGTCCTCGCCACGCCGGGACAATGCGGAAGCGTTCTTACCAACGTGCTTAGTGGGCTGGCGCTCCAGCAGCGCCGCGGACACGACATCTCCCCGTGCTAAGGCGGCGGCGGCCTGCGCTTCAAGGCTGCGGTGATCGATCTGAGCGGGGATCTCCGCCGCTGCGAGGTGGGCGTTGGTCACTCGAGCGACCATTTCCCGAATCCACTCCACCTAAGATCGGCCGGTCGGACCACCGTCGAGCTCCCTGGTCTTGTCGCTCAACCCATCGGCGTCCAGGCGACGGGTAGTTGCGAGAATGTGGACGTGCCAGTTCAGCCCACCCTTGGCGTCGGGCGAATGGATGCTTGCCTGCGCGGCGAACCGATAGCGCTCCACCAAAGCTCGGGTGAGCTCGGCGGCCAAGGCAGACCGCTGGTCATCGGTGAGCTCGTGAGGGAGAGCGAGCTCGAACTCGCGGCAGACGGTTGCATCCCTGCGCCGTTCCGCATGCTCGGCCGCAGACCAGAGCTGATCGGGAACCATCGACCAATCCGGCGCATCGGTCGGGACCACGCAGCGAGTCTCGACAACGCCGCCCCGCCGACGGTAGTCATGACGGGATCCTGTCCTCTCGTCGACGAGTAGCAGGCCAGCTCGATACGCCGCTGCAGCGACGGAAGAGTGACCTTTGGCTCGGCTAAAGGTCTTGATGCGGGCGTGGTAGATGGCCATCAGAGCTCCTGTTCGTGCTCTGCTCTTTATGCCTCGGCTTCTGATTTTCGCAAGCCGCACGCGGCTTGGGGTTCCAGGGGCGAAGCCCTTGGCGCACGCATTCCGTAGGAATGCCTAAGTGCGCTCTTGCTTGTTTCCTCTAGTCCCTGTTTTTCAGATTGGACGAATTCCGTCACCTTCGAACCTTCGAAAACTGTCGAAACTTGACGAGGCGCTTTTCCCTGGTTGAATTATTGCCAGGACCAAGGGAGATGCGCATGACCGCAACGAATCAATACCGAGACCAAATCGGACGAGCCATGGAACGGTTGGCCCAGCTGCAAGCGAAGGAAGTTTTATCCCACCAGCGGCGCGAAGCCAAGGCGCAAGAAACGGCGAGGCGGGAAGAAATGAAACGACGCCAGCGTGTGGCCGATCTAGTTTTTCTGACGGGCGCCCAGACACTGGATGACGCGGAACTAGAGTCGCTGCTCCGAGATCACATGACCGGCAAGAGTCAATCGGCGGAAGCTAGCTTTCATTGATGCGACGGGAGTAGCCTGGCCGAGTCATGCCGCCCTGAGTGCCACGAGGTAATCGCATCACAGGTAGTCACTGATATCAAAATCGTCTTCCTCTTGATCTTCCTCGCTCATGTCGGACGCCCAACTGTTGAAGCGGCCGTCTTCGGAACGAGGGAGAGGGTCAGCCGTCGGGGCCTTAATCAGCGTTGCCATCTGCAGGCTTCCCCCGAAGGCCAAAGCGTTTTGACGGGCGAGCCCAGCAATCCTTCGCACCTCACGCCTATCGGCCCACTCGCTCGCAGACTGGATGGCAGACAGATCCTTCTCCGAGGAAAGCCGAAAAGAGACCCAAGTATTGCACTGAGAGAGCACGGTCGGAGATATCTCTGATGGTCGTTGGGTGCTGAGCCACAGGGCCAACCCAAACTTTCGCCCTTCCTTTGCTAAACGCTCGTAGGCTAGAGCGTTGTTCACAGCTTCATCGCCAGTCCCCATTTGCCGGAGGTAGTGATGCGCTTCCTCAAGCACCAGCAGAGTCTCTCGCTTGTTCTCCTGCCCGCGACTAAAGAGCTCGAACGCGTAGAGCTCCAGCACCGCCCCCAAAACAAACGGCGTCAAATCGTGCGACACCCGGCGTAGGTCAACGATGTGCACTCGCCAGTCGACCTCATCTCCGCCGAACAGTCGCTCCACAACTGCTTTGGCTTCGTTGCGCCAACTGAGGGGGCCACCACACCCTGCCCCGCCGTCTATGCTTACAACATCCTTGAACATGTCGTCGTCCACGAATCTCGCGATTCGGGTAATCAATGGCGCGACATTTCCGTAGTTCCAGGCATTGCGTTCGAAGGTGCCTCGCGCCGGGGCAATCGCATGGCTATCCGCAATCAGAGGACCAAGGGCCTGCATGGGTGGCCATGAGGCCGCTAGCGGCACTAATCCAGTCCGCAGCTTACCGATGATGGCCTGAGCCTCGAGGACTCGGTCGCTCCGACAGTCATCGAAGAGTGAGGCTTGCGGATCTGTTGCCAAGCCCGCACCACCAGTTCCAGAGAACCACTTGACCTTGTTCAAATGGTCCAGGGCAAATGTGAGCGCAGGCCGCTGAGTTTTGTCGCTGGGCAACAGCAGGCGTTGCAATCCCAAGCGACCCAAAGCGTAGTAAGGGATGCGGTAGCTATTGGGGTCTGACCCGCCTATGCGGGTGACCTTGATGGCACCCGGGGGATAGTCGGAAACTGGGAAAGCGTCCTCGTATTCACCGTTGATGTCGAAGATTACCACTCTCGCCTTCGGCATCTTGACGACCTGCTGGAGCACCGCAGCTGTAAAGCAGCTCTTGCCCTGACCCGAGCTCCCGAGGACCGCGACGTGCCTGGAAACTAAGCTCTCGAGGTCTACCATCAGCCGGCCTCCACCTCGGAGGTCGTCACCCAAGTGAATGTCTGCCGGCGAGGTGACAGACCCACCCAGGATTGAAGTCAGCTCTTCGTCTGTGAGTGGGTAGGCCTCAGCACCCAGCGCTGGGGAAGAAAGCGAATCAGATACGAAAGACAGTGCGCCCTGGTCTCGCCTCAGTCGTCCGACCACTAGACCAGTGAGATGACGCAATGGCTCAGAAGCGACCGAGGTTCCTGATAGCCCAAACCGGTGGACCTCTTTAGGCTCGGCGAACGATAAGGACTGAACCTTCATCACCAGCACGCGGCCCCCTGACTCGATCCCAAGAAGACTCCCGACTTCAGTGACAACCGAGACACCATGGGCGTGGGCAGCCAACTGGCCGCGGTGGACATCCATCAGGTTCAGCGTGATGTCCACGCCGTCGATCTGGACAACGTAGCCGATGGCCTGCCGGCTCCTCATAGATCGTCGTCCTCCTCCGCGTCAGGCTTCTCAGGCATCAGTCGCCTTCGCAAGTCCGCCAGTTCCTGATCGTAGACAGTGGGGTCAGGGAGGTCGTCCGCCAATGCACTGGTATAGGCCCTGCTACCGCCTCCGACGATGGTAAGGCGCGGGGATTGCAAGGAGAGCAGTCTCCGCACCGTCTGCGGGAGCGTGGCAGCGGTGGGGTCGCCGTTGAACTCGGGGAGATACACGACCACTTGAAGCGTCGGGTTGAGCAAAGCGGACCGGATGAGCCGGTTGATGTGCTCATCGCCGAACCCATAGCCATTGATGATGAGGGCGGTTTGCGGGCGGGCCATGAACTCCGCGAACCGTCGCAGCAGTTCGCCCATGACATACCCAACGGTCTGTAGATACTTGGCTGCACGAGGAAGAACCAGATAGCTCAAAGTTTCTTCAAAGCCGGTAAGAAACTCATCTAGGTCTCGCCATGCCTCGGAGGCCGGAACCTCATACAGGCTGTGGTCCACCTCCTTCCATGTCAGTGACCCGTGGAGCTTTGCCAGGTAGATGTTGTAGACGCCAAAACGGGCTTCACCCTTGGCTTGAGCGTTGCGAAACCCGAGGTCAAAACTTTGAGGTGAGAACCGGCGGCTATGGACACCGAGGAAACCATTGATGACCTGAAGATCCACCGACTCCGCGGCCCATTCGATGGCCAGGTCATAGTTGGTCGTAAAAACCCAAGGAGCCGGCTGGCCGGGCTGTCGGGCGGCGGTGAGCTTCTGAAGAATCGACCGATGAGCCCCTAGCTCGTGCGCTAGGTCAGCGCCTAGCGGAGATGTCCACCATTCCTCCTTCAGCTTAGCGGCGCTTACAACGGCTCTAAAGAGGGCCGTCCTCACCTTCTGCGCTTGGGCTAGTTCCTGGCTGCCTTGCCGTTCCAACTCAAGGATTGCGATCTCGAGCTTGTCTAGAAGGACTTCGAAGCTCGGCAGCCTTGCAACCGGAGCCGCCATAAATGGATTGGGTGGGATCGGCACAGCGCCCGGAGGCAGCGCAGGAAGAGGAGGCGCCGGCAACCTCTTCTCGTCTTCTGTGATGAACTTTTGGGAGAAGAGCCATTCCGCCTCAGCCGCATTTTTCGCCAAGAAGCTGGTCCACAGAGCCCTCATTATCTGTCCACCAGCAGAGCAAGACGCCCCGGCCCCCAGCAGCAGGCCCACGTTCTCCAATCTCAGGAGAGACGCGAGATACGCTTGGAACTCAACCTCGTCCGAAATCGGTTTTCCACCACGATAAGCGATGACGCTCATGCCCCCCTCCCTTCGTCCCTGCGCGATCCCTCCCGTGCAATCGGGTCGAGAACGTCCCCTGTCGAAGGCCCAGTCTACATTCGGCCGCCCTCCTCTGCTGACCGCGCCATTTTTGGGGGGCACATCACGTCTTCTACTAGCAGCGAAATGAGGCTCTGGGAAAGTCTTCTGGTGACTGCGCGTTACGCTGTAACGAGCAAACCAAAGGAAGCCAGCGAAGCACCGCCACTGGCTTCCTTTGCCACTCTACTTCTTGCCCTTCTTACTTTTGTCAGGGGCTTGGCTCAATGCCGAGCCTGCCGCCGTCTTTGACTTGCTCCCGGTGCGACCGTCACGCAAAACATCGCTAGCGGCCTTCGCTGCCTTGGGGCCTGTCTGCTCGTTTTTAGCCATGTCATGTCTCCTCACCACCACCCGGTGGCACGCAAATCATAAGAAAACAGAGTATAAAAACTAACAAAAATTTACACTGTTTATCTCGCGTTCATGCCGCCAATCGGGTTAGTTAGCTTAACCTCGAGTGATTCGATTGGATTAGTTAGCTTATTTACTGCAAACAGTACGGTTATGACTGCTGAAAATCAGCGCGATCGTCCTGCAAGAGATTGATTCAAATCGAGTATCGTGAGGTAACGGTTTTTGCGTTTCGGGGCACGCTCACCTTGCCAATCTCCAATGCCTAAGCGTTTCCTATCGATGCAGATTTTTGTATCAACCCGGTTGACGAAATCGCAAGACGATTTACTCCTACTTCCATCATCCTGATGGAAGTTAGACATGAACCAATCGCTCTCCTCCGCTCTGAACCACTACATTGCTGCTCCAGCCGGCACCCTTCAACTCGAGGGACTCAAAGTCGGGCGCTTTCGCATCAGCAAGGCCATCGTCCACGGCAGGGAAGCTGCCATCAATCTTCAAGAATGCATCTTGGCCGCCCTCGACGAGAGCGGCCGGAAGAAGGCTCTGAAAGGTGGAACCCGGTATCCAGAGCCCCTGCCCATGGGCACTCCCGCTCGCCCCTTGGCGAACGAAATTGATGACCACTTGGATGACATGCGGCGGCGTAAGTTGGACCCCAAGACGGTGGACGCTACGCAGCGCACGCTTAAGATGCTCCTGCTGACGTGCGGAAACATCTCCGTCGCGCGCATCGACTACAAACACATCCACGAACTCTGGAAGCTGCTTCGCTGGGCACCGAAGAACTTGGTTTCGGATCCCCTCCTTCGTTCACTGTCTTTCCAGAAAGCCATCGCTCTCGGGAAGCAGCAGGAAGTGCCGCCACTGGCACCTGCGACCGAGGAACGTCATCGCCGCTTCCTGGTCGCCTTCTTCAATCACCTGGTGCGCGGTCGCGCCATTCCGTCCTCACCTATGGACGCGTTCAAGAAGCCTGAGCCGGACTACACCATCGATCCGAACAAGGCGATCCGACTGTTCGAGGACGATGAGATCCAGGCCATCTTCAATCCGCAGACCTTCATTCCGTGGGCCAAGAAGCCGCACCTGTGGTGGGCGCCTATGATCGGCCTGTATACCGGCGCCCGAATCAATGAGGTCTGCCAGCTCAAGCTCATCGACATCCTTCAGGAACGAGGAACCTGGTGTCTCGCTTTCCGAAAGACCATCGATGCGGATCTTGCTGCTGACCCCAAGCGCCAACGTCAAAGCCGGCAAAGCATGAAGGGCAAAGGGTGCATGCGCGTGGTGCCGATCGCCCAGCCACTATTGGATGCGGGCTTCCTGGATTTCATCGAGGACATGAAGGCCACGGGCCACCCTCGCCTATTTCCTCATCTTTCCGCGGGCGTAAACCGCAAGACCGGAGAGACGAACGCACGTTACAGCCAGCAACTCGGTGTGGACTTCGGGCGCTACCTAAAGGCGTTGGGTTTCCCCAAAGGGATCGGATTCCATGCCTTCCGCCACACACTGGCCACCGAACTCGACGTTCAGGACGTGCCGGAGAGGGAGATCGCGTTGGTCACCGGTCATACCAGCGATCAGCGCGACCGGGTCGAAGTCCTGCGCCGGCACTACCTGCACAAGCGACCGTCGGTTACCCGCGCCAAGCAGCTCAAAGCGCTGGAGCTCTATCAGCCCAAAGTTGAGTTACCGGTTTACCAGCGGGGTCAGTTCGCCAAGCTGCTCATGGATCCAAAGAAGTTCTTCCCCTGAGCAGGCGTGCCATCCAGTTGAACTAGGACGGGAAGCCCAGCGGCTTAGAGAAAATGTGGCTCATCGTCTTGACAAATCGCAGGAGCGAGTTAGAAGCAGGCCATGAACATCGCAGTCAAAAAGCTTCGAGAAGCTGGATTCTCAATAGAACCTGACGAGAGACCGGGTCTAGAAGGTCACTGGATCGTCTTCTTGCCGAAATCTTACTCTGCCTCACCCGATCCTGAGTTCTTTAGCTCGGAGGGTTTAGTCGCCTGGTATCAACTACTGCTAGCAATCGGCGAGCTGCCCGCATCAAGCTAAAGATACTCTCCACGCGCTCAGGCTGAGCGCGTAGAATCGCTCAACATCAGTTGAGTGAGCAGCCCACGATGAAAGTTGCGCTGAGGAGCGGATCTAGTGCACCCCTGATTCGAATTGAAGACTGGCTAATCCACAACCGTAATAACAAGGCCACGTGCCCCGTTTGCGGCGAAGAAGTGCTGGTTCGCGGGGCTCTTTCAACTCAAGTAACGCCGCACTTTGCGCATCATCGAGGATCGAATTGCCCCACGTTGCCTGAGAATTCCAAACCCTTCGACATCTTCACAAGAGTTGCGCGCGGCAGCCAAGACGATGCAAGACGCTTGAAAGAATATACTTTTCAACATCTTGAAAGCATCTATGAACGATGTCGACATCTGTGCCCTGGTCTGACATGGAAAGAGCTCCTGGCTCTCCTCGAGCGCGCCAATGACCACGACATCTGGAGCTTTAGAGGCTTCAATCCTGGTTATACTCCTTATGTTCTTCTTTGTTGTGCGGATCTCTTTCCGGGCCACGGCAAGGCACCTCGATCGCACGATATCTTCTTCGTCTTAGAGCCATCCGCCGGGACCAGCGACTATTGGCATCTTCGCAACATACCGAGGCGATCAATCTGGCGAATCACTCGCTCAAGCCCGTTAGAGATTGTTCCGTTTGAAATGAGCGAGGCGGAGATCGACCCGTGGTATAGAGCTATCGCAAGGAAGACGCTAAAGATCTAGGCCACGGCTATGCGCTGCCAGATCGTCGTGTCGACGTGCCTTGCCGTCGGATTGCGGCAAAGCCAGCGATCGGGAGTCCGTTAGAGCGGCCTTATCCTGCGAAATTGCTCAGGACTAACTTTTTGCCACTTTATCCGCCATCTGGCGGAGGTGCTCCAGCGCCGCCTTCTGCTTTGAGACCGGCAGCTGAGAGACCACAAGGATGATCTCTGCCAACACGTCTGACGTGGCGTGGAAATAAGCCAGGGGCAGACCGAGCGCTTTCGCTAGCGCCTCCGCGGTGGCCGGATCCGGATCGTGTGTGCCGGTTTCGTAGCGGCTCACGCGCGTGGCCCCGGACACGGTATCCACCATGCCAATCCGCTTGGCCAAGTCGGCCTGCGTCCAGCCCTTGGCCAGCCGCGCACTGCGCAGGCGCTTGCCATAGACCGTCGCCGGCGTTTTGGGCTGGGGCATGGAGGAAATTGCACGGCAGCTGAACTCCCCTAAGTGTGCCGGTTGGACCCCGTCTGCACATCTGCGATTATCGTAAATGCCGACGACTCGTCGGTCTACAGGGGCCACACATGAAGCACGCAGGACACGGAGCCCTTGCGCTCCTAACGCTGGCACTGACCAGCTTTTCCACCCTCGCCCAGGACCAGCCGGAGCAGAAGCCCGGCTTCTTCCGCCAACTGGGCGGCAGCCTCAAGGACGCTGGGCAGCGGATGATCGGCGCCAAGCCCCGCTCCAGCACCAGCACCAGCACCCAGGCAGGCCCGCTCTACACCCCCATCAGCGGTGCCGGGAAGATCGTCGGACTGTTCAAGAACGAGGACCACCAGCAGGCTCAGATGGGCCGCCTCGACTGGCCCCGAGTGGCGCTCAGCTTCAAGGAGTGGGGAGCCAGCCTGCCCTGCTGGACGGTCGAAGCGCGGATCTGGACCAGCGCCACCGCATCCACCACCGAGACCTTCCAAGCGTGCGCCGATGCACCACTGACCATCCGGGACGACCTGGGCGAAGAGGCCGAGCTCAACGACAACGCTCGGGCGAAGGCCACGACAGATCTCATGGTGGGGCTGAGGGTGCGCCCAGGGAAACCGAACACGGGTGACCAGCGGACGACAGGGCCGAACCCGCCCCGGGAGCCCTTCAACGTCACCACGTCCCGCGATGGGGTGGCCGAGCAGGCCCGGAAGGTGGCGCTGAGCGCGGCGTGGGCTTCCGGCTACCTGCGCGCGGAAGACCTCTATCCCGGTCCTTCGGGAATCCTCACGCCCTTCCGGGACACCCGCATGTGGATCGCGGGCTTCGACTCCGCCGGCAACCGCGATAAGTGACCGCCCCGCCCTCCCAACTCAACCAGGAAGAGACCATGACCATCTTTCGCAACGCCACCCTCGCCCTCTCTGCTGCCTTGGCGTTGACCGCCTGCGGTGGCAGCAAGCCCTCGGATGCCGAGGCTCAGAAAGCCATCACGGCCACGTTCGAAAGGGCAATGGGCAGCGCTGTCCAGGTGAGGGAATACCGGGACTTCGATCTGAGCGGTTGTCGGAAGTCGGAGACGGCCGACGGCGTGGTGTGTGACGTGGGCGGCTCCGTCGTTCTGGACATCGCCGGCACCCCGCAAGCCAGGCCGTTTGTGGAACCGGTTCGGTTCTCCAAGGCGTCGGGCACCTGGACGGCGCACAAGCCCTGAGCCGGCCATGACCTCGCCTACCGTCTCGGTGATGACTCCGCAGGCACGCTTCACGCTGTGCTTCTGCGTCGCTGTCCTGCTGACGGGCCCATTCGGCCTCGTCATTGGACCTGTGCTCTCACGTCTTCTTCGGAGGCGCGCGGAGCGCCTCCATCCCTTCGCCGCTGCTCAAGCTCAACATCGGAGTGCCGGTCACTTCAACGCAGGTCAAATCTGGGCCATCACGGCGTGCGGCCTCATGGGGCTGATCGGAGCGCTTGTCATACTACCGACGGTTCTCTTCGTGCTCCTCGGGATGTTCGGCTGAGCATCATGAGGTGAACACGGCCCTCGGTCGTTCAACGAAAAGAGCCCGCATCCGGGGCCTTTTTCTTGGATATGGTTCCGCGCCCTTATCCCGGAAACTTCGGGAACTTCTCATCCGGGTGGTTCGCCTTCCACTCCTTATAGGCTGCCGTGCCTTCCCAGGCAGCGAAAGCCCGCGGAGTCCGGCCGCGCCCCGTCCAGGTCTCGCCCGAGTGGGGGAGCCAATATTTGGGGGCGACTTCCTTCTTCCCGCTCGCTGCCGGCGCCTTGAAGCGGCTCGGGCTGCTGGCACCAACAGCGGCCACAACCTCGGCCTTCTGTTTGGCGCTGAAGTGCTGCCCGTATTGGCCCAGCAGGCTCATTACGTCACCGAAAGCATCGGTGGCCTGCTGCTGGCGGAGCTGGGTCTCCTGCTCTTCAAGACCTCGGAGCTCTTGCTAGAGCTTAGCGCGGGCGGTGGCAATGGAGTCCAAGGTGAGCTTACTCATATGTTACGTCGACCTCTTTCGAAACAGATTTGATGATGGGCATGTCATCATCCGGGAGCGAGCACAATTAGAAACTAAGCCGCGAGGTGTGCGATGCACACGCCCGTATCTAAATGCTCAGTTCAGCGCTTCGAAAACCATCGTGTCAAGGCGGCGGATTACGGATTATCTTCGCAAGCCAAGCATGCGCCCCCACTACTAGCGCCCTATTCTTCTTAACGGAGCGCGAAGCTCGATGATTCCCTTCAAAGCACGTTCATGACGATGCGCGTGCGCGCCTGAATCATCCACTCGTCCAAGAAATGCTTACGCAGTTTTTCGATCTTTTTTGGGCTCACGCCCGCGTTCTTTAAAAGAAATTCCAAGGAACGAACTTGGTCTAACAACCGTAGAACATGTGCAGCGCGAACAGCCGCCCGGTCTGAAGTTGATACAAGCACAGCTACATTCTTCGGCCGATTGGCATAAAGCCATGCCATCAGATGGCGCTCGCCCTCGTCAATAACTGGCAGGCCGGCGATCTCGGTGAGCGCCATCAAATCTTTCGTGGATACCGCATGGATCTTCGCCAAATCAGCCCGTAAACGCGCCTCGGGAATGTTTGCCCGATCTGGCAATGTCACGTCACCAGTCGAGCACTCCTCAACGCATTTCTCCACGGTCTCGACATCGTATCGCTCACACAAACTTGACCAAGTGCTGGTTTGGAATGCTTCAATGATGATGCAAGTATCGACAAAAACTCGAGTCTTGGGCATCCGTGCCACTCAAACATCAAAAGGTGGATGGAAGTCGTATTGCTCGAACAATTGAACCAGTTGCGGCAACGTCATACCCAATGCACCTGCAGCTCTACGCGCAGACACATGACCATCATCAATTCCGGATGCCAACAACTTAACAAAAGTCATGGAAAAAGGCTTCGGACGCGGATCTTGATTGCGAATGCCACGCTTAGCCTTCAACGCCACGCAGGTGTCTCGCTCAATCATCCCTGCATTAAACAGGCGAAATGCGAGCGAGGCATAAGAAACCTGCAACAAGTGAGCCACCTCCACCAAGTGATCAATATCGCCAGCACGAGCCGGCTCGACTACCCGCTCAAGACTGCTTCTCGGCATCAAGAGGCCGGCGGCAAAATTATCAGCCAATCGCTCGATACGTAGCGCCTTCTTTTTTGACCCCGTCAGCCTGCTTGAATCATCGGTTGGCTCCGAACTCTCGCGATGCTCTGGCGTGAGAACATACCAAGTCAGGGCATGAAACAACTCGTGCGCCGCATCGAAACTCCGTCTTGCTCGAGGTTCCGACCGATTGATCAGAATTGCGCGAAAGTTTCGCATCTTGCACATCGCACCAGAGATATCACCCGCTGCCGCATGTCCATCAAAATACAGCACTGGTATATCTAGCCGTTCTTCAATTCTCTCAACCAAGCGCTCGGCAGGAATGGCGCCCAAATCCAACATTTTTCCAACGCGTTCACCCATCGCGCAAACTTCTTCAAAACGCATGTTCGCGTCGACTTCCAAACTTTCAGCAAGAAGGCGCTCTTGCGTCCCCATGCTTGATTTCAGAAACCGCAATAGCCCAATCCACTTGCCTGTCCGAGACTCAAACGCATCCAAGTCTTCCTTGGCTAAAGAGGGGCTAACACGCCAAGAAAACGCGCCTTCGCCAGCGATTACAAACGGATCCAAGAACCAGTCAACGGGCTTACCCACGACCTGGCTTATCTTTTCCAACTCATCGGGCTGGATGCGGCGCTGCCCGTTTTCGATGCTCGACAATGTCTGGCGATCGGAAAAACCGAGCATTGCGCTCAACTTCTCCTGCGTGAGACCGGCGGCATCGCGAGCGAAAGAAAGGCGTGCGCCCAGCGCTTTGGCCGGGTCAGGGACGGATGCATGAGCAGTCATACGAACACTATAGCCTTGCAAATTTCGTTTTGCAAGAGCGGGGTCTGGGCACTGTTTAGCGCCAGTAAGCCAGCGGCTACTCACTCAAGAGTCGAGCAGCAAAGAAGCGAGCCGAAGGCTGACCATCCCAATCTTAGCCTAGAGAAGCGGAGCCTAGGCGCGCAAGATTTTGGGCAAGTCGCTGCTCCACTTCCGCCGGAGGCACCGCCCACGCGTCACTTAAACCGAGCACGGCCCAGGAAGCCTCCCAGGGCAAGATGGAACGTCCTTCTAGCTGCGCAAATGGACCGTCTGACTCAGTCAGGATGCGATCGTGCGGCATACGTTCCACTAGGGAGCGACCTTTCGAGCTGCTTAACATCGCCGGGCCCACACTGAACCAGCACCCCTGCTCAACGGCCCTGTCGACCTCTTTCGCCGTGCCGCTGAACCAATGAAGGATTGGAATTCCAGCCCTCGGATGCTCTGCCAGACGACTCAGAACGTCTTTGCTCGCGCGGCGGCTATGTAACGAGAGAATCTTGCCCTGCGCGTTGGAGCAGGCTGTAAGGATTCGCTCGAAGACTTCCATTTGGTCATTCCAGTGGGGCTTGAACTCAGGCGCCCCATCCAACCCAATCTCGCCCACGTAGCGCGTCTGCCCCACCAACTTCTCGAAGAGCGGCAGCTCCGACTTGCGCAGATGGGCCACTTGGGGATGAAGCCCCAAGGCGGTTCTGATACGGCTCTTGCCCAACGCCAAGGCCGAGGTGCCATTCCAAGCCGATGGCGTGGTGGTGACCGACAGGACGTAGAGGCCCCGCTCCTGGCACGCCGCGGCGACCGCTTGCGGATCCGGATACAGATCCAAGTGGCAATGAAAGTCGATCACGTCACACCAAGCACGGCGTGCAGGCTCTCAAGCTCAGCGAGCCCGCGCTGCACGAGCGCTCGGCGTGGTGCCCTGCCCCCCATCCGCGGATACGACAAGGAGGAAGAGAGCCAAGCATCGATCCCATCTGCCTTCACTTCGGCAATGGCCATGGCGACGGATCTTACGTCATCGAACTTCGCGTGATCGGTGTCCTTCTTACCCAGTTTCTTGAACTTGTAGCCCGTGCCGTCCACGTGCTCCCACGCATTGATGGCCGCCCGACGGACCTGACAAGGAACGCAGCGCCCGCAATGCTGGTAACCAAACACGCGGTAGCGGCCACAACTGACGGAAGATAGAGCAAGTTCTTCCAACAAGGCTTGATCCTTGCATTCATTCAACATCTGACCCTTCGTCTTGTCTTCGTAAGGGTTCTCCAGCTGAATTCTCAGGCCCGCTACGGCCAGAAGATCGCGCAGCCGGCTCAAGAACTCCGGATGCGCCGTGCGGGTGCTCAGGCTGCCCAACCGTGTGTGGGTGAGAGATGGATTAAGGGCGATGAATCCGTTCTCGCAGACAAACACGGGAACTTCCTCGCCTTCGTGATAGCGCTCGAGCGTGGTTGCCGCGACAACGGCGAATGCTAAAAAGATGATGGATCGAGCACGCTGTGAATCTTCCTTGTCCCACGGTGGGGTAGCGTTGTGATTGAGAGCTAAGTGTTTAAGGCCTCCACCGATACGCTCAGCGAACACGTTCTGATTGTCCGCATCGCCTCGGACCACATTGCTCACAGCCATGGGCGAATAGCCCTCTTCCACCAAGTCGATCGCACCGACCAAGCTGTCCAGTCCCCCGGAGAGCAACACGACGCAGTCTTCCTTGGGGCGAACCAACTTCGATGGTGCTCTGGGTGTGTGCCCACCTTCAACAAAACTGATGTTCCAGCGATCCGTGGACAGAAAGCCCAGCATTGCTTGGATGGCATCGGATTGGGTGGACCAGAAGCCCGGATCCGAAACGGCAACGACCAGATCTATCTGGCGCGTCCACCCATCCGGGCTGTCACTGCGCGTCACCGAGACGTCTGCCGTCACCACCGCCAATGCCAACGAGAGTAAGTCCCAGGCGCGTTGATCCGGCAGTAGTCCAGCGCGGAAGATTTCCCGCTGCACGGCTTCTCCCGCACTGCCCTGGCGATCATTAGACCGGTTGCGCTGGCCGTAGAGCAGAACCTCTAGATCGTGGCCTTGCGGGACCGGACAGCCCTTCGGTGCACAGAAGATCTTCAAGATACATACTCCTCGAACACCGTGAATGTCTCCCGTAGCGCGTCCCTCACCACTTGGGTGACCCTGCCGGAATTCAGTTGGCGACCTGCCTGCTTTAACGCCCGAAAAGAAGCTGACACCGCCTGCTTGATGTAGCTGCGAATCTCCTTCAGCCTCGCCAAACCCATGGTAGTGGTAGGCGCCTTTTCGATGATGACTTGGCCCGTATCGAGCTCGAACCGACGAACGACGTCGTTTGCCGTGAAACGCTCAATCGCGAATTCCCGCTGCTCGTCCGTCAGCTGCAGCAGGTTGGCGTTCTCGTAGCGCGCCAAGAGCTCGGACAAAGCGTCTCGAATCGCTGCTCGTGAGGCTTCCGCATCTTGGGTGCCATCCACCGGCCGCACGGCTTCGACGATCGCATCCATGATCTCGTCGGCGTTGCGTCCGACCAGCAAAGCGCGATCCAACACCGCACTGGGATCGGGCGTCGCCCCTCCGGCCAAGCTGCTGAGAGCTGTAGACAGGGTCCCTGCGGTGGTTGCTGTGCTGCCCATCCGGCGAGACGCTGTGCCGGATCCTCCATACCCGCTGCGCACATATCCTTTCAGCGCCCTACGCATCGACCTGCTGTCGCCGGTTTGCGCGTAGTCCCCCAAGTTCCTGCGGGTCGTCCCCCACCTACCCGGTGGTGCCGTCGGGGTGGGAGTGGGCGTGGGAGTTTCAGCCGGCTGTCCGTCTTGTCCTTGTTGTCCGCCCTGCCCAGGATCATCCCCAGGTGGACCGCCAGGCGCCGAGCCGTCCGCCCACGGTGGAATCATCGGCACGCCCGACCCTGGCCCTTTACTGCTCTGAGAGGTTCCCATCAGCTCGTCCTTTGCTGGATTGCTTTCTTCGCTGGACCACCGACCCCTTGTTTGAGCCAGTGTTCGAAAAGACTGTCCGCCCACGGTTGGCCATCGACCTTCGGCACGATGCTGGCTTGGATTTGCGCGATCGGCCGATCACGAAGGAAGGACGCCAGACGCAGCCCCTGGGCAGGATCGTGCTCCCCAACGACCAAGCAAGCCTCCAAGATTTCTGGAACGCCCCACTGTTGCTCCTGCCGAGCCCGATCCAAAAGGCGATCCATCATGATGGCAATCTCGGGACGGCTGATGGCCGCCAAGCGTGGTTTCAGTGCACCCGCCATGTCTGGGCTCGCCAGCAATCCAGTCAACACGTCCGCAGCGTCTGACGACAGCCTGTCTTCGGGCATGATCAGAGGCGCATGCTCCCGGCCAACGTATAGCGCGCCACGAAGATCTTCTTTGGCTAACGCAGGCGGCAACGTCAACCACTCTTGCACGAAAGACCCTTGCCAAGGTGCAGCCAATTCAACAGAAATACCACTGGCAGCCTTCTCCTCCCATTCCGCGAGGATCGTTGGGTGACCACTGTCATGCGAGCTCACCGAAGCAATGAGTTGGCCGTAAGCCTTTGGATCGCCCAAGCGCTCAAACAGCAGCAACTTAGCGAGAACGGCCTCATCAACGCCGACTCCTTGAGCCTTCGAAATCGTCATTCGTATCGAAAGCGCGTTGAGAAACCGCTTAATGAGCCGCGGGTTGCCCGAAATGTCCGACGCGGCAACCATCAAAGGCGCCAACCGATCTGCTGTGTCCAGCTGCCCGAGCAAACTAGGGGGAAGGTCAAGTTCCAGCGATTGGATGAAAGCACGATCCACGCGCTTTCCGAGCCAGCTCTGGCGGAGACGTTCTCCGACCTTCTGGTGGATAGTCTCCTTGACCGATGCTTCAAGCTCGCTGTTGTCCACGAACAACATCATCATGTATGCACGAACTTCCTGCGTCCCCAGTGCGGGCACACGGATGGGCACCTGAATCAGCTTGTCGAAATAGTTGGTGACCAGCGTATCGTCTTCAAGCCCCTCAAAATGCTTGCGCACCGCGTGCTTGATCATTCCATCATCGGCAGCGATCACAAACGCCGTGTTCTTTAAGAACAGGAAGAGCCGGATAGCCTCGAGCGTCGAGATGGTGGTGGGCGGTAAGCAACGGTCCAAGTCGTCGATCAATACGACGAGCGTGATACCGAGCTCTTCTAGGGCTTCCTCAAAGCTATCGCGAAGCGCCTGAATTTCCTTAGGAGGGGAGTCGTCGGGTTTAGGCCCCAGCAGGGAGCCTGCCTCGTCGGCTGCTGCCTTGGCTTGCTCCTTACCCTGCTCGAACTCCTTTTGACTCACGCCATCGGCCATGCCTTTGGCCGTGCGCCAGAGCCCGCCCAACAGGCCGGTTGGAGCCAGCCCCAAGGCCAAGGCAATGGCGTCTCCAGTTACCAGCTTGGCTGCGCGAAACCACTTGATCCGTTTGATGAACTCCAGGACCTTGCTCTTGCCCTTGCCCCGCTTTTCGGCTTCCTCCTGCAGCTTCTCGGCGATGACGTCCATCAATGCCGCCCGAGCATCGTCATAGCCCTGATAAAGCCACGCATTGAACTCCACGAAAACAAAGTCCCGATCACCGCTCTTCTTAGAACGACCCGCCAACGATGCTCGTGTCAGTTTGATCAGCGAAGACTTGCCCCTGCCCCATTGCCCGGACACGCCGATTGAAATCGGCTTGCCCTGAGCCTGCGCGATGATTTCGGCAATGGTATCTGCCACGCCAGAGAAGTTCAGGAAATCGCGTTCGGTCTCGTTATCGGTCCACATTGAATACCCCCTCTAGATTTCAATCCATGCAAAAAGCTGGACCCGCGATTTCTTTCAGACGTGCTTCTTACTCAACTCCAATTGATAACGAAGAATTGCTAGTCCGGGAGAATGAGACCCCAATCCGTTTAGCTTCTCACCAACCGTGAAGTCTCTACTGTAGGTCCCGTGGTGCTCGTCATCCAGCTCATGACCAACGATCTGCGCACGCAACTCGGACACGACCCCAGCGCCCTGCAACTCCTGGATGAAAGTCTTTCGCAAGGAATGGAAGCCCCTCTTGGCCTCTGGCCAGCCCTTCCCTACTACCGCCAAGTGGCGGCTGAAAGCCTTCGAAATCCAGTTCCCCTGGCCATTCTTGGCATCCGCTTTCGCGGCTGGAAAGAGACGCTTGCTGCCTTTCGCCTTTAGCGAGTTCACCCACTCCTTGAAGCCCAATGCCAAGAGATCAGGGTGGACAGGCACGGTTCGAAGACTGACGTCGGTCTTCACTTTCTGGTGAGGCCCTTCGTCTGAAATGCGGATGCAGAGGATGCCTTCTTCCTCGATCACATCCGACACCAATAGCTGCCCGACTTCCGACGCCCGCGCGCCCGTATAAAGACCGAGCAGTGCAGCCCAGCGCGCGGCATGCGAGAGATGCCCAAAGGCCTCAGGCGCGAATAGAGCTTGGATTTGTTCCCGGTCATAGGCCTTAAAGCCCAGCTTCCGTCGCGACCGCTTCTCACGGGTCGAATAGCTCACGTGCCCTGCGGCCGGGTTATCCCCTTTGGGGTAATACCCCGAAGCCATCGCCCAATCAAAAAATCCCCCTTTCCCGCCTGCGTAACTTTGTTTGTTCGTCAGCGTGGGTGTGGAGGCGCCTTCTTGGCGCATGTGCTGATACCACCTGGCCAGATCTGACCGGTGGATGGTCGCGAGCTGGGTCTTATCTCCTAGGAAGCGGACCAATGACTCAATAGCGGTTTTCTTGATCGTGTAGGTCTTGGGAAGCGTCGAGGCCTTCAGCGTGGCCAGCCAAGCGTCGCGGGCCTTGCCCAAGGTCAACGGCTCCAAGGCGGCCTTGGCCACCGGCGAAGACCGCGACGGAAACGGCGTGTGGACGGCCTCGAGCAAGGGATCCTTTGCATAGATCTCTTGCATCGAGCGGAACAGTTGGACGTCTTTTTCGTCGTCCATCTGCCAGCGCTCTGTGACGGTCCCATCCGGCGCCCGGCTGCGGTGCAGCGTCAGATCCCGCAGATCCTTGGATGCGGTCAGTCGCGCAACCAACTCGTCAGCCTCTTTCTTCCCCAGCTTGTCCACGCGTTGGTCCCTCAACAGTGTGAAGAGACGAGCATAACCGGCCGTCAGCCACACCGCGCGCACCTTAGCCTCGGGAAGGTCTCCCGTGCGAAGCGTCCGTTTTATGACGCGACACCCCAGCACGCGCTGGAGGTCGGTGGGAACACGCTGGCGAAACGACCACCGTCCAGAGGTCAGGGAACGGGTCAAATAGTGGGGAATGCGCATAAGGTATGCGCCAATATGAGTCCTACAACCATCGCGCCGAATCTGCCAAAAATTCCTTTAAAATCAGAATTTTATGAGGCGCCATTGGCGGAGAGAGTGGGATTCGAACCCACGGTAGTGTCGCCACTACGCCGGTTTTCAAGACCGGTGCCTTAAACCGCTCGGCCACCTCTCCATTCGACAACGGGTACTTCCCGCCGGTTTTGCGCCGGCTACGCCGACGCGCCCTGCGGGCCTGCGGCCTCCGGGTCAAGACCGATGCCTTGAACCGCTCGGCCATCTCTCCATTCGACAACTGGTGCATCGCCTGGACAGGCAGGATTGTCGCATGCGGTCCGACGGCGATCAGCCGGCCTTGGCGTATTCGACGGTGTCAGCCCCTGCCCTCGCCTTGGCCTTGGCCTTGGCGCCGCAGTTGCCGCACTCCAGGCGCGAGGATTCAAGCTGCTGCGGCAGATGCTCGGCCAGGAAATCGATGAATACCCGTACCGCCGGCAGCAGGCCGCGACGCGAAGCGAACACGGCATGGCAAATGCCCTGCGGCAGCGACCACTCCGGCAGCACCACCTCCAGTTCGCCGCGGTGCACGGCTTCGGCGCAGACCGTCTCCGGCAGCATGGTGATGCCGAAGCCGTCCTTCACCATCGATTGCAGCAAGGGGAAGTCGAAGCCGGACAGTCGCGGCTGCAGGTCCACCCGGCGCACCTCGCCGTCGGGACCGTGCAGTTCCCAGCGCTGGTGGGCCTCGTCCTCGTGGATGCTCAGGGTCACGTGCGAGGCCAGGTCGGCCGGATCCCGGGGGCGGCCGGCACGATCGAGGTATCTGGGGCTGGCCACCAGCAATTCCTGCACCTGGCCGAAGCTGCGCATCACCAGGCTGCCGTCGTCGTCCAGCCGCGAGCGCACGCGCAGGGCCACGTCGAAACCTTCGTTGATCAGGTCCACGCGACGGTTGCCGATGTGCAGTTGCAGGCGTACCTGCGGATACTGCTCGAGGAACTTCGGCAGCAGCCTGGGCAACTGCTGCTGGGCCAGCGACACCGGTACGCTGACCCGGACCAGGCCGCGCGGTTCGGCGCTGAGCCGATCCACCACCTCGCGCGCGGCCTGGGCCTCGGTGAGCATGGTCTGGGCGTGGCGGTACACGCTCATGCCCACGTCGGTGACGGCGAAACGGCGGGTGGATCGCTGCAGCAGGCGCACGCCCAGGTCGGTCTCCAGCTGGCTGATGCGCCGGCTCAGGCGCGACTTGGGAATGCCCAGGGCACGCTCGGCGGCGGCGAACCCGCCGTGTTCGACCACCATGGCGAAGTAGTAGAGGTCGTTGAGATCCTGCATGGCGATATTTCCATTTGCGCAACGAACGGCAGCATTCAAGCACGCTTGTCCCAATGACGCAACAAAACACGGGCCTCCCGGCCATCCTGCCAGCGCGACGGACGAGGGGGCGGAATCGCCGGCTGCGCCGTCCCGCGTCAGTCGATCCGGACGTATGTCGCGACGAACACGTCGTCCGCCACCACCCATTGCTCGCCCTCGGCACCGGTGACCAGCCAGTCGCCGGCCTGCCCACACAGCACGCCTCCATCCCCCAGCGACACCGAGAACGCTACCTGCCTTTGCTCGGCGTCCACCACCACCGGTCGCTTCAGGTACTCGCCGTCCGCGAACATGGGTTGCGCCCCCGCAGGCAGGTAGCCCTCGGCAAACTCTTCGCGCCGGACAGGCCATCGTTCGCCCTTGACTCCGGTCATCAACGCATCCCCGGCACGGTACGCAACCGGCCCCTCCATGGTCTGCAGGGTGCCTCCCCGGATGGCGAACTCGACCGGAACGGCGATTGGCTTCTTCCGCGCTTTCATCAGGCCGGCATCTGGATGTCGTTGATGCCCATGAGATTGAACCAGGCATCGTGCTCGGCGTACATCGCGCGGGCAACCGCCAGCGCCAACGGCTTCATGTCGATGTCCGGGTCGCTCTCCAGCGCCTGGCGGAAATTCCGCAATCGCTCCGCCATCGCGTGCGACGACCGCTCGAGCCGCTGGATTTCCAGCTTGACCGCAACCCCATGCAGGCCGGCGGCAAAGGCGGGACCGGCAGCCGTCAACAACAGCCACTTGGGGCTGTGGAGGAAATCCAGCACGCCATGGAAGCCGTCCAGCCTGATCCATCCCAGGTGCTCGAGCCAGTGCACCACCAACGGGACCAGGTGCAGGACGACCGCGACCAGCACCCAATAGAAGATCCAGCGGATGGCCCGCTCCAAGCCGTGGCGCACCGCCTTCCAGCGTTCCTCGTTCTCGGCGTGGTAGCCGATCTGGTCCCTGAGCAGGGAGGCGAGGGTCTTGCGCTGTGCCCCGCGATCGATGGTGGCGCGGGACGCCAGGTCCAGATCCTGGTGCTTCTCCGCCAGTTCCGGGATGTCCTGCGCGTGGTCCACCCCGAATCCGTACAGCATCGCCTTCACCCGGAACGCTTCGGCTTCCCGGCGCAGTTCCAGCCATGCACGATGGACCGGCACCGAGGAACCGTCCTTCGCGCGCTCCCGCCTCACCAGCAGGACGATCCCGCACAACACACCCAGTTCCAGCACGGCCCACGGCCACACCGTACCGAAAAGCGCGACCGCGCCCGAAACGGCGAAGAAGACCGCGCTCGCGGCCAGCATGTGCAGCAGGACGACATTGTCCCGGTGGCGATGCCCGGCACGGGTCGCCGCGCGATCCACCGCGTCGAACCTGGCCCATTGCGCCTCGTCGAGCCCGCAGTGCTGGCAGAACTCCAGTTCGCCCCGCCAGGACTCGATCGAACCCTGATGGGGCTTGTCGTATCCGAACGCGCGCATGGTCCGGGCGAAGATCCATCCCGACCATGACCGCTTCGCGCCCCTGTCCCAGGACTTCACCAGGCCGTCGATCTCGTCCCCGGTCAACTTCTTGAAGCCATCCCCAGCCATAGGCGCCGAACCACACCGTGTCCCCGGACATCGCCTACCATACATCACGCCCGACGCACGGAAACCGGCTGCCCACCGGCGCAATCGGCGGGGAATTCACCTGCATACTGTGGCCGCCGCTGCATGCCAGCCTTGCCACCGGGGAGCCTTCCATGAACCGGCCTGCCCTGCCCCTGACGTCCATGGCGTGCCGTTTCCGCCTGACCCTCCGCGGCCTCGCCGTGCTGGCGATGGCCGGCGGCGCCATCCCCCTGTCCGCGGCCTCCGAAGCGCCGCGCGCTCCCGTCGCCGGCCTCGAGCCGGCGCAGGAGGCGCAGTCGCTGCCGGCCGCAACCGGGACCACTCCCGCGCACGTTCCGGACGACCGGGGCAGTGCGATCCCGGACGACCCCGGCCTCCTGCGGCGCCGTATCGCAGCGGCCACGCCCGCACCCACCTCGCCGGAAGTACGGGTGCGCCTGGATCCGGAACTGGGCGAATGGGCCGACGCCGTGCGTTCGGCAGTGCTGGCCAGCCCCGCCGCGCGCATCGCCGAACCGGCGGAGGTGGAAATCCGCACCCGGCGCAACTACCCGCTGACGCTGCAGATGGTCAATGTCTGGGAGCCGCAGGAACTCTGGCAATCGGTGACCACCGACGATCCAATGCCGATGCGCGCGCCACGCACGATCGAACTGGGCAACCTGGTGCTCGAGGACTATGCCGCCCCGCTGCGCGAGGCACTGGACCGGCTCGGTAACGCCAACGCCCTGCTCGCCGCGGCGACCCCGGCCCAGCGCTCGCCCACGGTCACCTGCTTCGTCCCCAGCTCGGCCACGCCGGTGGCCCCGACCTGCGACGTGCCGTTGCGGACCACCGACACGCCGCCACAGGCACCGATCCGCAGCCATGAACCGGCCCGGTTCGCGGTCGGCAACCGCGGCAAGCACCCGCAGCACATCGCCCTGCTGCTGGTCGACAGCGACAAGCGGATCACCCCGATACCCCTGCAGGGTGCCGATCCGCTCGCACCGGGCCAGTGGGCGCAGAGCGATGGCACGACGGTGATCAACAACCGCGGTGCCTACTGGTTGGTGACCGTCGCGTCGGATCGGCCGATTCCGGCGGACTTGGCAAACGTGGGCATCGCTCCGGGCGCCGGCGTCTCGGTCGCCGTCAGCCGGCACGACCTGTCCGGCTTCCCGATCGAGCCGATCGGCGGTGGCCTCGACGTGCTCGACTTCGAAGCGCCGTGGATGGCCGAGTTCTACTCCACGGTGCCCTACAAGGAAGCCGAACTGATGGCCGACGATGCCAAGCCCGAAGCCGAGCGGGAGTATCTGCGCACGCGCAGTCCGGCCGAGCGGGCGCATCGCTGCGGCGGCACCCTGGTCGCACCGGACCTGGTGGTGACCGCGGCCCATTGCGTGGCCAAGGGAGACTTCGCCGGCAAGAACGCGATCAAGGTGTTGACGAACCGGAGGGTGCGCCTGGGCAGCAACGAACTGGGCAAGGGCGGCACCACCTACGCGATCGACGCCATGGCCGTGCATGGCGCCTATGACCCCGACCAGATGCCGCACGACATCGCCCTGCTGCGGTTGAAGCCCGATCGCGATTCGGCCCATGCCGCCGGCGCCCCGATCACGCTGGTTGCCGGACGCGACCGCACTCCGGCGATGACGTCGGGCGTGCCGGTCGCCGCCTACGGCTGGGGATATACGGGCGTGGTCGCACCGAAGGCCAACCCGCTGTTCGACCAGGGCGGCGAGTTGCAGCGCAACCCGGGCAGGCTGCAGGTGGGAGAACTGGAAACGAGGGGCTGGGACAAGTGCAAGAAGCAGATGGGCGACGACCTGGGCGGACGCATGCTGTGCGCGGTATCGCGCAAGGACCCGCGCAGCGGCCGGGCACCGCGCCACGTCTTCAGTTGCCGCGGCGACAGCGGCGGCCCGCTGATCCGGAAAGTCGACGGCAAGGACATGCTGGTCGGCGTGGCGTCCTGGTCGCGAGGCTGCGGCTACGGCGACTATCCCTCGGTCTATACCAACGTTTCCCGGTACGCAGCCTGGCTGGACCTCGCACGCGGGCAGTTGCGCAGCGGCGAAGTGGTCCGGGTGAACGAGCAGTCGGCGGCGCGCGCGGCCGCCGACTGATCGCCGGGCCCGGCCCGATCAGTGATCGGTGTTGCCATGATCGGTGTTGCCATGATCGGTGTTGCCATGATCGGTGTTGCCATGATCGGTGTTGCCATGATCGGTGTTGCCATGATCGGTGTTGCCATGATCGGTATTGCCGTGATCGGTGTTGCCATGGTCGGTCGGCTCGGCGGCCGCCATGTCGTCCTCCGGGCCGGAAGCGGATTCGGCGGTCGGCTCGGGGACCGGCTCGCTTGCCGCGGGCTGCGCCGGGGCGGGTTCCGCAGACGCGGCTTCGGCCACGGGGGGTTGATGCGGCTTGCATGCCACCAGGCCAGCGCCAAGCAGCAGCGCCGCGGCAAGTGCGGCGATCGATCGTGATGTGTTCATGTCGTCCTCATTCAAAGTGGATGGACTGCAGCAATGCATGGAACCGCGGGTCGTCCCGCAACGGGTCCAGATACGGGTCCACCTGCAACGTCACCAGCCCCGAGTCCTTCACCGCCAACGCCTTTTCCAGCGCATCCAGCGCCTCTTCCGACTTCCCCCATTGCGCCAGCACCTGGGCCTGCTGGTAGAACCCGTTGTCGCCGTACCGGCGCACCAGTTCCTCGAATTGCGCGCGCGCCGTGTCGCCGTCGCCGCGGCGCGCGGCGACGATCGCCCGGCCCGGCAGTGCCAGCAGACCGGCCTTCTCCAGGGCGAAGGCCGCCTCGGCCTCGTCGAGCCGGTCCAGCTGGACCAGCGCGTTGCCGATGTCCCCGTGCAGCGTTGCGCGCTCGGGGCTGAGTTCGAGGGCGCGGCGGGCCGCGGTGATCGCGCCTTGGGGGTCGCCGCGGGCGTAGCGCACCAGGCCCTGGGTCTTGAACATGGCCGGATTGAGCGGATCCAGCTGGATTGCACCGGCGATCGCGCGCTCGGCCGGCTCGAACTGCCGCTGCCGGGCGCGGAACAGCGCATAGCGGCCGAGCACGTCGGGGCTGCCCCCGCCGTAGCGCTCCGCGGTGGCGTAGTGCGGTTCCGCGGCGGCCGCATCCAGGCGGCCGTAGAACAGCGCATAGCCGAGTGCCGCATGGCCATCGGCCAGTTCCGGCGCCAGGCGGATCGCCTCGCGCGCCTCGGCCACCGCCTGCACGTACAGGCGCTGCCGTTCCTCGGCCTGCGCGTACTGGTTGGCGATCACCGCCAGGGTCTGCGAGCGCGCGGCGCGCGCCGCCGCGTAGCCGGGATCGATCGCGATCGCCTGTTCGAAATAGGCCAGTGCGCCGCGGTCGCTCGCCTCGTCGCGCTGCGACCCGAACAGGTCGCGGCCACGCAGGTAGGCGTCGAAGGCGGCGACGTCGCTCGTGGTGCCTGCGCGCGCCTGCCGGGTCTCCTCGCCGGCGCCCACCTCCACCGCCAGCATCGCATCGACCGCCTCCGCGATTTCCTGCTGCACCTGGAAGATGTTGGACAACGGCCGGTCGAAACTGTTGCTCCAGCGGGTGAAACCGGACTCGCCGTCGATCAGTTCCATCGCGATCCGGACCCTGCCCCCGGATACCCGCACGTTGCCGTCGAGCAGCCAGGTCACGCCCAGGCGGCTGGAGATGGTGCGGGCATCCTCCTTGTCGCCGCGGAACTGGTTGGACGAGGCCTGGCCCATTACCTTGAGCAGCGGATTGCGCGCCAGCCGGCCACGCAGCTCGGCGGCCAGCCCGTCCGAGAAATACGCCTGGTCGGCGGCGTCGCCATAATTGTCGAACGGCAACACCGCGATGCTGTTGCCGGACACCTCGTGGTGGCCGGCGAACTTCCAGATTCCCCAGCCGCCGGCGGCGGCGATCGCCACGACCGCGGCGGCCACCAGCAACCCGCGCCGCCCGATGCGCGGCGGCGACCTCGACGGTGGCGCGGCGACCGGCCCCGGCGCACGTTCGAGCATCGCCGCCAGCGAGGCCACCACGCGCTGCATCGCCGCGCTTCCCGGGCGCACGCCCTCGCGCGACGCATCGATGTACTGGAACTGGCGGAAACCCAGCGGCGGCTCGCTGCCATCCAGGGAGACCGGGACCAGGCGGTGGTGGTCGCGTGCGAACGCGGCCTCGTCATGGACCCAGTGCGACGCCAGCGACGCCTTCGACCAGAGCACGACCACCGCGGGCGCGGCTTCCAGCGCCTGCGAGGTGCTCGATCCGAAGCGCTCGCCGCCGGAAATCAGCTGATCCCACCACACCTTGAAGCCGGCCTGCTCCAGGGATTCGACCACCGTCCGGGCAGCCTTGGCGTCGGCATGGGAATAGCTGAGGAAAACGAAGCCGCCCTCAGGCAGCCCGCCCGTCCCCGTCCGCGCGTCGCTCTCCATCCCTGCAGCTGCCCCGTCTGCCTGTGCGGCCGAGAATAGAACGTAGCCAGGCCCCTGTCATCCGACCCGTCGGCATCGCGGCCGGACGGCGGAAGGACTGGCGGGGGGCGCCCGCAGCGAAGCGATCTCGCGCACCCCATCGCGCACGATCCCCGCCTCAGGCGATCCGCTCGATCCCGCCCATGTATGGCCGCAGCGCTTCCGGCACCTCGATCGTGCCATCCGCCTGCTGGTAGTTTTCCATCACCGCGATCAAGGCGCGGCCCACGGCCACGCCGGAGCCGTTGAGCGTGTGCACCAGCTCAGGCTTGCCGGTGGCGGGGTTGCGCCAGCGCGCCTGCATGCGCCGGGCCTGGAAGTCGCCGCAATTGGAGCAGGAGGAGATCTCGCGATAGGTGTTCTGGCTGGGCAGCCAGACCTCGAGGTCGAAGGTCTTGGTCGCGCCGAAGCCCATGTCGCCGCTGCACAGCAGCATCCGGCGGTACGGCAGCCCCAGCTTCTCCAGCACGGCTTCCGCGCAGCGGGTCATGCGCTCGTGCTCGGCGCCGGACTCCTCCGGCCTGGCGACGCTGACCAGTTCCACCTTCTCGAACTGGTGCTGGCGGATCATGCCGCGCACGTCGCGGCCGCCGCTGCCGGCCTCGGAGCGGAAGCACATCGAATGCGCGGTCATCCTCAACGGCAGTTTCTCCGCGTCGAGGATGTCGTCGCGGACGATGTTGGTCAACGGCACTTCGCTGGTCGGGATCAGGTAGCGCCTGTGTTCACCCAACTGGGTGGAGAACAGGTCCTCCTCGAACTTCGGCAACTGGCCGGTGCCGCGCATCGACTCGGCATTGACGATCACCGGGACGTTGGTTTCCTCGTAGCCGTGTTCGTTGCTGTGCAGGTCGAGCATGAACTGCGCGAGCGCACGGTGCAGGCGGGCCAGCTGGCCACGCAGCACGGTGAAGCGCGCACCGCTGAGCTTGGCGGCGGTGTCGCCATCCAGCCAGCCGTGGCGTGCGCCCAGTTCGACGTGATCCTTCACCTCGAAATCGAAGCTGCGCGGCGTGCCCCAGCGGCCGCACTCGACGTTGTCGCCCTCGTCCGCGCCCCGCGGCACGTCGTCGGCCGGCAGGTTGGGGATGCCCAGGGCGATCTCCTCGATCCGACCCCGGATCTCGTCCAGCCGCGCCTCGGAGGCCCTCAGTTCATCGCCGAACCCGGCGACCTCGGCCATCAGTGCCGCCACGTCCTCGCCCCTGGCCTTGGCCTGGCCGATGGCCTTGGAGCGGGTGTTGCGCAGGTTCTGCAGTTCCTGGGTCCGCGCCTGGAGCGACTTGCGCTCGGTTTCCAGGGCGTCCAGCGCGGCGACATCCAGCGCGTAGCCGCGCGCGGCGAGGCGTTCGGCCAGGGCGGCAGCCTGGTTGCGGAGCAGTGCGGGATCGAGCATGGCGGGACAATGGGATAAAGGGTCGGCCATTATCGCCAATCGCGGCGACCCGCGCCCGCGGTTCACCGCCGCTGTGCCAGAATCGCTCCAACTCCCCGTCCGCATGCCCATGGCCAGCCGCGCCGTTCCCGCCTTCCCAGGGTTCCTGCAACGTTTGCCGGACAGGCGCTGGGTGGTGGTGGGCGCGGCCTTCCTGCTGGGCTGGCTGCTGTTCGCCGTCGTCTGGCTGGCCGACCGCCGCACTGCCCCGGCCGAGGCGGTCCCGGTCAAGGCCGCCGCCGAACCGGAGGCGTTCGAACCCTTGCCCAGGCCGATGCCTGCCGGCGATCGCGCCACCGCCGCCCCGCCGCCAGCCCGGTCCGACGATGCACCACGCCTGGTGGAGGACGCACCGCCGCCTGCGCCGGTGCCGGCGCCGGCCGATGCCGCGCCCCTGCCGCCAAGCATCGAGGAACCTGTCACGCCCATGGCCGCGGAGGCGGTGCAACCGCCCGCTCCGCTCCCCGACCAGTCGCCCTCGCCCGACTATCCGCCTGCGGCCATGCGCCACAACGAGAGCGGCACGGTCGTGGTGGAGGTCGAAGTGGATGCGGCCGGCGTCCCGGTGGCGGTGGAGGTCGGCCGGCGCAGCGGTTCGCGCGAACTGGATCGCGCCGCGGTCCAGGCGGTCTCGCGCTGGCGCTTCGAGCCGGCACGCGATGCGTCCGGCAATCCGGTGCCGGGCCGGTTGTCGGTGCCGATCGACTTCAAGCTGGAGTGAGCCGCGGCGCCTGATCCCCCGCGCCGCGGCGACGCCCGTCAGGATTCCAGGCCGAAACCGCAGCCACGTGCCAGGGCGTCGAATCCCGGGAAGGAAGTCGCCACGTTGGCCACGTCCTCCACCCGCACCCGGCCACCGGCGCGCTGCGCGGCGACCGCGAAGGCCATCGCGATCCGGTGGTCGCCGTGACTGGCGATCGTCCCGCCGCCCAGCGGCCCCGGATGGATCGTGGCACCGTCGGGCGTCTCGTCCACGCGCAATCCCAGCGTGCGCAGGCCGGTGGCCATCGCCGCCAGGCGGTCGGATTCCTTGACCCGCAACTCGGCGGCGCCGCGCACCACCGTCGCGCCCTCGGCGCAGGCCGCGGCCACGAACAGCGCCGGGAATTCGTCGATCATGTCCGGCACCAGCGCCTCGGGCACCTCGATGCCGCGCAGCGGCGCGTGTCGCACCACCAGGTCGGCCACCGGTTCGCCGCCGTGGGTGGCGGGGTTCTCTTCGACGATATCGGCACCCATCAGCCGCAACGCCTGCAACAGCCCGGTACGGCGCGGATTGAGCCCGACCGCACGCAGGCGCAGTTCCGAGCCGGGCACGATACTGGCGGCGACCAGGAAGAACGCCGCCGAGGAGAAGTCCGCCGGCACCGCCACGTCGGTGGCGCGCAGGCGCTGGCCGCCACGCAGGCGGGCCATGCCGGGCGAGAAATCGATCTCCACCCCGAATGCCGCGAGCATGCGCTCGGTGTAGTCGCGGGTCGGGTGCGGTTCGGTCACCGAGGTCTCGCCACTCGCGTACAGGCCGGCCAGCAGGATCGCCGACTTCACCTGGGCGCTGGCCACCGGCAACGCATAGGCGATGCCGGCCAGCGCCTGCCCGCCATGGATGCGCAGCGGCGGGGTGCCGTCGTCGCGGGTATCGATCCGCGCGCCCATCCGCGCCAGCGGTTCGGTGACCCGGCGCATCGGGCGCTTCGAAAGCGACTCGTCGCCGACCAGCACGCTGGCGAACGGCTGCGCGGCCAGCAGGCCGGCGAGCAGGCGCATGCCGGTGCCGGCGTTGCCGCAGTCCAGGGGGCCGTCGGGCGCCCGCAACCCGTCCACTCCCACGCCGTGCACGATCCGGCGCGACGGCGACGGCATCTCGATGCCCACGCCCAGCCGGGAGAAGATCGCCGCGGTCGCGCGGGTGTCCTCGCCTTCGAGGAAACCGTCGATGGTCGATACCCCGTCCGCCAGCGCGGCGAACATCACCGCGCGATGCGAGACCGACTTGTCCCCCGGGATCGCCAGGGTGCCGCGCAACGGTCGCCCCGTGCCTGCCATCCAATGCTGCAACATCTGTACTCCGTACTTCCGGTTCCTGCGATGCATCGGGGAGGGCGGCCTACGGCACCGCCACCGGATACGACCCCAGCACCTTGACCTGGGCCACGTCCTTCTCCAGTTCGGCCAGCGCCTGCTTCATCCCCTCGTCCTCGACATGGCCGGCCAGGTCGATGAAGAACGCGTATTCCCACTTGGCATTGTGCGAGGGCCGCGATTCGATCCGGTTCATGCTGATGCCATGGCGCGCGAACGGACTGAGCACGTCGAACAGCGCGCCGGGCTTGTCGTGGATGAACACCAGCACCGAAGTGCGGTCGTGCCCGGACGGCGGGAAGATCTGCCGCCCCACCACCAGGAAGCGGGTGGTGTTGTCCTTGTCGTCCTGGATCGGGCGCATGATGACCTTCTTCAGGCCGTACACGTGCCCGGCGCTCTCCCCGGCGATGGCCGCCGCGTCGTCGGCACCGCGCGCGCGGCGCGCGCCTTCGGCGTTGCTCGACACCGGCACCTTCTCCGCCCGGGGCAGGTTCGCCCGCAGCCAGCCGGCGGTCTGGGCGAAGGACTGCGGATGGGCATAGATGCGCTCGATGTCCTCGATCCGGCCGCTGCGCGAGAGCAGGTACTGGTGCACCAGCAACTCGACTTCGCCGCAGATCTTCAGCTGCGAGGTCAGGAACATGTCCAGGGTCACCTGGATGGTGCCCTGCCCGGAATTCTCCACCGGCACCACGCCGAAGTCGGCGTTGCCGGCCTCCACTTCCTGGAACACCTCCTCGATGCTGCCCAGCGGCAGCCCGTGGGCCGAACGGCCGAAGTGCTTGAGCACGGCCTGCTGGCTGAAGGTGCCTTCCGGGCCGAGGTAGCCGATCTTCAGCGGCTCCTGCTGGGCCAGGCAGGCCGACATGATCTCGCGGAACACGTGCACCAGCACTTCGTCCGACAGCGGACCTTCGTTGCGGTCCACCACCATGCGCAGCACCTGCGCTTCGCGCTCGGGTCGGTAGTAGTCCACCGCCGCGGCCAGCTTGCCCTTGGCCTTGCCCACCTGGAGGGCGAAGCCGGCCCGCTGTGCGATCAGTTCCTGGATCCTGCGATCGATGCCATCGATCTGCGCGCGCACGTCGGCCAGCTGCGGTGGCGCGGCAGTCCTGGCCGCCCGGGATTCGGCCTGCTTCCTGGCTGACGGCTTGCCGGCGGCGGGTTTCTTCGGTGTCGCCATGGGGAGAGTCCGTGATGCTCGGTGGTCGGTTCGTGCCGGGAACCCGGCGGATGCGCCTGCGGGAAAAGCCGGGCCGGCTCAGCCGTGGCGACGCTGGAAATCACCCATGAAATCGACCAGGGCGCGGGCGCCGGCGACGGGCATGGCGTTGTACAGCGAGGCGCGCAGTCCGCCGAGCGCCTTGTGGCCCTTCAGCCCCAGCAACCCGGCGGCGGTGGATTCGGCCACGAAATCCGCGGTCAGGCGCTCGTCCGCCAGGAAGAACGGCACGTTCATCCTCGAACGTACCCGCGGGACCACATCGTTGCGGTAGAAGCCGCCGGAGGCGTCGATCGCCCCGTACACCAGCGCCGCCTTGGCCGCGCTGCGGCGGGCGAATTCCTCCACCCCGCCCTCGTCCAGCATCCACTTCACGGTCAGGCCGAGCAGGTACCAGTTCCAGGTCGGCGGCGTGTTGAGCATCGAATCGTGCGCGGCATGCTCGGCGTAGTTGAAGATCGGCGCGCGCGGCTGGCCGGCGCGCTCGAACAGCTCGCGGCGCACGATCACCACCGAGATGCCGACCGGGCCCAGGTTCTTCTGCGCGCCGGCGTAGATCAGCGCGTACTTCGATATGTCCAGCGGCGCGGAAGCGATCGAAGAGCTGAAATCGGCGAACAGCGGCGCCGGACCCACGTCCGGGGTGTCCTGGAACTCGACCCCGTGGATGGTCTCGTTGGCGGTGATGTGGACGTAGGCCGCGTCCGCGCTCAGCGACCAGCCGGCGCGCGGCGGGATGTCGCGGTAGCCCGGTCCGCCATCGGCGGCCAGGTTCACCCGCGCACAGGGAGCGGCCTGCTTCACCGCCAGCTTGCCCCAGTGCCCGGTAACCACGTAGTCGACCGTCTGCCCGGGCGCGGCGAAGTTCAGCGCCAGCAGCGCCTGCTGGGTGGTCGCGCCTCCGGCCGGGAACAGCACGGCGTAGTCGTCCGGTACCGACAGCAAGCGGCGCAGGTCGGCTTCGGCCTGGGCGGCGACGCCGACGAACTCGGCGCTGCGGTGGCTAATCTCGACGATCGAGGCGCCCACCCCTCGCCAGTCCAGCATCTCCTCCTGCGCGTGGCGCAGGACCGCCTCCGGCAGCGTCGCCGGACCGGCGCTGAAGTTGTACGCACGCACCATCGATCATCCGAAGGGAAGGATTCCACAGTATGCCGCAGTGCAGCGGTTGCGGGCGCAACCAAGGCAGGCGCCGGGATGCTTCAGTGCGCACCGAACCAGAGCAGGGCGCCGAGCACCAGGCCCAGCAGCGCGGCGGCCAGCAACAGCCAGGGCAGGCGCCAGGCACGGCGGGCGGAACGGGAACGGGCGCCCGCCGGCTCCCGGCCGTGCGCCGGTGCCGGTTCCGTCCCGCTGCCGACCGATCCGGGCACCGGGACGGGGGCGGCGGGGAACTCGACCACGAAACGATGCTGGCCGTCGAACACCACCTGGTCGCCGGCGCCGAGAGCCGCATCGATCATCGGCACCCCGTTGACCAGGCTCGGCTCGGGCCCGAGGCCGCGCAGCAGCACCGCCTCGCCCTGTCGCTCCAGCACTGCGTGCCTGGCCGGGAAGGCAGGGTCGTCGATGCGGATGTCGGCCTCGCGCACGGCGCCGACCAGGCGCGGCGGGCCGAGGGTGAAGCTGCGGCCGTGGTGCTGCCCGCCGACCCCGCGCAGGACCACGCGCGGGTCGCCGGCGTAGTCGCCGGGATCGGGACGTGCCGGCGATTGCCGCGAAGGCGCCTGCACCAGCAGTTCCACGCCGTCCACGTACACCGCATCACCCGCACGCAGCAGCGCCATGCGCTGCACCTGGCGGCCGTTGACATGCATACCGCGCGCGCCGGTCGGCACCTGCAGCCACAGGCCACGGCGATCCAGGCAGACCTGCGCCAGCAGCACGCCGGGCAGCCCGTCGCCGATCGCGAGCATGCCGTTGGGCTGGCGGATCACGCGGTGGACGCCGGGGGAAAGCGGATGGTCCGCCTGCTGGCGATTGCTGAAGTGGAGGCGCAGCTCGGGCATTGGCCGCAGAGCCTAGCAAATCCGGCGCCTGCGGACTCTGGCCGGGGGCGTTGGTCGACGCTACGCTGGCCACCCCGCCTTCTCCCAGCCGCCATGTCCCGCATCGACATCCTCCATCCGCATGGACGCAGCGACCAGGAAGCCCGCCATATCGTGGAGGGCATCGTCGATCAGTTGCACCAGCGCTACGGTGTGGCCGGCGACTGGGGAGAAGACGCGGTGGCGCTGTCCGGGCCGGGCCTGCATGGCTGGATTCGGCTCGCGCCCGGCCAGGTCCGGGTGACGGCGGACCTGGGCTTGCTGCTGTCGGCCCTGCACGGCCCGGTGGAGGGCGAGATCCGGCGCGTGCTCGGCGAGCGGCTGGGCTGAGCCCTCCCGGCCGGATCCGGAACGGGGTCCGGGAATTTGTTGCGAAGCACAAAACACTGCGGCAGAATCGGAATCGGCCCGCCAGCCCACCTGCCGTTTGCTCCCCTCCCCTTACGGCTACCGGGCTGGCGGGCCACTTCTATTTCTCTTCCCGGTGCGTGCCGCACAGGCCGTGTAACATCGCGCACCGGCACGACGATCGGAACCAGGCAGGGGGTCACCGCGCATGTCTTCGTGGATTCTAGGGCTGGCATTGGGCCTGCTGGCGGCCGTGCTGTCGGTGTTGTTCCTGTGGCTGGTACGGCGTCCCGCCACCGAGAACGCCGCTGGCCTGCGCGCCCTGGCCGACCTGCGCTGGCGCGAATTCGCGACCATCGTCGGCCAGGCCATGCAGCAACGCGGGCTGCGCGACGCCATGCACGGCAATGAGCCCGGCTCCGACCAGATGGTGATGACCGACGGCGACAGCCGCTGGTTGCTGTCGTGCAAGCACGGCATGGCCTACCACCTCGGTGCGGCGAGCGTGGAGGAACTGGCCTCGTCCATGGACCTGGCCGGTGCCCGCAACGGCATCCTGCTCACCGAAGGCCGCGCCGAGCGCGACGCGCTGGCCGCCGCGGCCGACCGCGGCATCGAGGTCATCGATGGCCGCCGCCTGTGGCAACTGCTCAAGCCGTTCATGCCGGCCGAGACCACGGCCCGCATCGTCGGCGCGGCCAATGCCCAGGCCAGGCGGCACACCCTGATCGCGCTCGGCGGTTCGCTCGCGCTGGGGCTGGTGGTGGCGGTGCTGCCACTGCACCTTGACCCGGCCGGTCCGGTGGAGCCGAGCGCCGCGGCCGTCCCGGCCCGGGATCCGGCGAGCACCGTCCCGGCTTCCGCGGAACCGGCCTCGCCTGCCGCGACGACCTACGACGGCCGCATCCAGGACAACCCCGACGAAGCGACCGAGGCGCGCTACCAGGCCGACATCGCCCGCACTCTGACCATGGTGCCGGGCATCACCCGCGCCTACTGGCTCACCCGCGCCACCCTGGTGATCGACCGCAGCGGCACCGACCAACTGGTCTGGCCGTTCATCTGCGGCGAACTGGAGCGCTATCCCTCGCTGCGCACCGTGCGCGTGCAACTCAACCCGCGCCCGGGCACCGAGGAGAAGGTGCGCTGGAGGCAGTGCCGGACGGTCTGATCGATCGCGCTCCGGGCACCGACCGGGGCAGCACCGGCACGGTGGCACGGCGCGGGCGGCGCGGGCGGCGGTAGCGGGGATCGCCCGTCCGCCCGCTCTCCGCGGGAACCGCGCCGATCATCCGTCGGCGCCTGCCTTCGGCGCCGGCCGGCGCCACGGTCCGGGTCTGGAACCCGGACTTCAGGCCTGGGGAGCGGATTCCACGGCCGCCGCGTCGCCGGTGCTGTCGCCTGCCCCGGTGCCGACTGCCGCGTCACCCTCGTCGTCGAGCGAGGCATCCACCCGCTCCACCGCCTGCAGCGATTCGCCCTCGCCCAGGCGGATCAAGGTCACGCCCTGGGTGTTGCGACCGACCTGTGAAATCTCGGCGGCGCGGGTGCGCACCAGGGTGCCGCCGTCGGAGATCAGCAACACCTCGTGCTGCTCGGACAGCTGGATCGCGCCGACCAGCTTGCCGTTGCGCGCCGTGGTCTGGATCGCGATCACGCCCTGGGTGCCGCGGCCCTTCTTCGGATACTCCTCCAGCGGGGTGCGCTTGCCGTAGCCGCGCTCGCTGGCGGTGAGCACGTCGCCCTCGCCCTCCGGCACCACCAGGCTGACGACCTCCTCGCCGGCCGCCAGGCGGATGCCGCGCACGCCGGTGGCGGTGCGGCCCATCGAGCGCACCTCCGACTCGTCGAAACGCACCGCCTTGCCGTTGGAGGCGAACAGCATGATGTCGCGGGCGCCGTCGGTCAGGGCCACGCCGACCAGGGCATCGCCCTCGTCCAGGTTGATCGCGATCTTGCCGCGCGCCAGGCGGAAGGCGAACTCGGTCAGCGGGGTCTTCTTGACCGTGCCGTCGCGGGTGGCGAACAACACGTACAGGCCTTCGGCGTACTCGCGCACCGGCAGCACGGCCTGGACCTTCTCGCCTTCCTCCAGCGGGATCCAGTTGATGATCGGTCTGCCGCGGGCATTGGAGCCGGCCTCGGGCAGCTGGTGCACCGGCAGCCAGAACACCTTGCCGTTGCTGGTGAAGGTGAGCAGGGTGTCGTGGGTATTGACCAGCCACAGCTGGTCGATGAAGTCCTCTTCCTTGGTCGCCGCCGCGCTGCGGCCGCGGCCGCCGCGCTTCTGCGCGCGGTAGGCTGACACCGGCTGGCGCTTGGCATAGCCGGCGTGGGACAGGGTCACGACCACGTCCTCCGGCTCGATCAGGTCGAGGATATCCAGGTCTTCCTCGCTGGCGCGGATCTCGCTGCGGCGCGCGTCGCCGAACTCGTCCCTGACTTCGGTCAGCTCGGTGCGGATCACCTCGCGCAGCACGTCCGGATTTTCGAGGATGTCGATCAGGCCGCGGATGGTATCCAGCAGCTGGCGGTATTCGTCGGTGAGCTTGTCCTGCTCCAGCCCGGTGAGGCGGTGCAAGCGCATTTCCAGGATCTGCTGGGCCTGGACCTCGGTGAGCTGGTACTTGCCTTCCACCAAGCCCACGCCCGAAGGCAGGTCGTCGGGACGCGAAGCCTCGGCGCCGGCGGCGGCCAGCAGCGCGCCGACCAGGCCCGGCTCCCAGCTGCGGCCGAGCATGCGCTCCTTGGCCACCTGTGGGTTCTCCGAGGTCTTGATCAGCTCGATCATCTCGTCGATGTTGGCCAGGGCGACGGTCAGGCCTTCCAGCACGTGGGCGCGGGCGCGCGCCTTGCGCAGCTCGAAGATGGTGCGGCGGGTCACCACCTCGCGGCGATGGCGCAGGAACGCCTCGAGGATCTGCTTGAGGTTGACCAGCTGCGGGCGGCCGTCGACCAGCGCCACCATGTTGATGCCGAACACCGATTCCAGCTGGGTCTGCTGGTAGAGGTTGTTGAGCACCACCTCGGCCGAGTCGCCGCGCTTGACCTCGATGTAGATGCGCATGCCGTCCTTGTCGGACTCGTCGCGCAACTCGGAGATGCCCTCGATCTTCTTTTCCTTGACCAGCTCGGCGATCTTCTCGATCAGCCGCGCCTTGTTCACCTGGTAGGGGATCTCGGTGACGATGATCGACTCGCGGCCATTGTCGGCCACCTCGACCTCGGCCTTGGCGCGCATGCGCACCCGGCCGCGGCCGGTGCGGTAGGCCAGGTGGATGCCGCCGACGCCGTTGATGATGCCGGCGGTGGGGAAATCCGGGCCGGGGATGTGCTGCATCAACGCTTCGACGTCGATCTCGGGCTCGTCGATCAGCGCCAGCAGGCCGTTCACCACCTCGGTCAGGTTGTGCGGCGGAATGTTCGTGGCCATGCCGACTGCGATGCCGGCGGAACCATTCACCAGCAGGTTCGGGAACCGGGTCGGCATGACCGTCGGCTCCTGCTCCTTCTCGTCGTAGTTGGGCTGGAAATCGACGGTTTCCTTGTCGATGTCGGCCATCAGCTCGTGGGTCAGGCGCGACATGCGCGCCTCGGTGTAGCGCATCGCCGCGGCGGCGTCGCCGTCGACCGAGCCGAAGTTGCCCTGCCCGTCCACCAGCAGGTAGCGCAGCGAGAACGGCTGGGCCATGCGCACCAGGGTGTCGTACACCGACTGGTCGCCGTGCGGGTGGTACTTGCCGATCACGTCGCCGACGATGCGCGCCGACTTGTAGTACGGCTTGTTGCTGTGCGCGCCCAGTTCGTTCATTGCGAAAAGCACCCGCCGGTGCACCGGCTTGAGGCCGTCGCGGACGTCGGGTAGCGCGCGGCCGACGATCACGCTCATGGCGTAATCGAGGTAGCTGCGGCGCATTTCGTCTTCGAGGTTGACCGGGATGATTTCTTTCGCGGAATCGGTCATCGGGGATCTTCGGCTGGCTCTGTCTGGCGGCCCGGCGCGAGGCCGCGCGGGGCGCTGCGCGAAGGACTACGCGCAACCCATCAATCCTACCACAGGCGGGGCCCTGGCCGCAGCTTGTTTCTACGCAGAAACAAGCACTTGCGGATGGATCAGGGAGCGAACGCGGCCCGCATCCGGGCCGCGTCGGGATGCTCGACCACGCCGCGCTCGGTGACGATGGCGTCGATCAGGCCGGCGGGGGTCACGTCGAATACCGGGTTCCAGGCGGCGATGCCCTCGGCCACGGTGCGCACGCCGCCGATGCCGAGCATCTCGGCAGGGTCGCGCTGCTCGATTTCGATGGCCTCGCCGCCGGGCGTGTCCAGGTCCACGGTCGAGGACGGGGCCACCACCATGAACTTGACGCCGTGGTGGCGGGCGGCGATGGCGAGCTGGTAGGTGCCGATCTTGTTGGCGGTGTCGCCGTTGGCGCAGATGCGGTCGGCGCCGACCACCACCCACTGCACCGCACCGGTCTTCATCAGGTGCGCGGCGGCCGAGTCGGCAATCAGGGTGGCGTCGATGCCGTCCTGCTGCAGTTCCCACACGGTCAGGCGCGCGCCCTGCAGCCAGGGGCGGGTCTCGCCGGCGAACACGCGGGCGATGCGACCCTCGGCCACGCCGGCGCGGATCACGCCCAGCGCGGTGCCGAAGCCGGCGGTGGCCAGCGAGCCGGTGTTGCAGTGGGTCAGCACGCCGCTGCCCGGGGCGATCAGCGCCGCACCCAGCGCGCCCATGCGGCGGTTGGCCGCCAGGTCTTCGTCGGCGATGGCGCGGGCCTCGCGCTCGAGCACCTCGCGCCAGTCGCCGCCGGCGCCGACCAGCACGCGGCGCATGCGCGCCAGTGCCCAGGCCAGGTTGACCGCGGTCGGGCGCGCGGCGTTGAGGCGCTGCAAGGCCGGCTCCAGCTTCCGCGCGGCCTCGGCGCCGTCGGCGGCCTGCACTGCGCGCGCGGCCAACACCACACCCCAGGCCGCGGCGATGCCGATGGCGGGGGCTCCGCGCACCGCCAGGTCATGGATCGCCCGGGCAACCTCGTCGCTGTCGCTACAGGCCACGTGCTCGACCGTGAACGGCAGCCTGCGCTGATCCAGCAGCTCCAGCGCGTCGCCGGTCCAGAGGATCGGGCGGATGTGGTCGTAGCGGTCGAAATCGAAGGGATCGGTCATGGGCGGCATTCTACCGGGGAGGCGCTCAGGCCCGGGCGAAATCGAAGGCCAGCACGTCGGCGATGCGGTCGGTACCGAGCATGGCCATCAGCAAGCGTTCAATGCCCAGGGCCACGCCGGCGCAGGCGGGCATGCCGGAGGCGAGCGCGGCCAGCAGGTGTTCGTCCAGCGGAGGCTGCACTGCGCCCCTGCCCGCGCGCACGCGGTTGTCGCGTTCGAACCGGGCGCGCTGCTCGGCCGCGTCGGTCAGTTCGTGGTAGCCGTTGGCCAGTTCGAAGCCGCCCAGGTACAGCTCGAAGCGTTCGGCCACCGGCGGGTCGTCGCTGCCGATGGCGGGTTGGCGGATCTTCGCCAGCGCGCACTGGGTGGCCGGCCAGTCGTGGACCACGGTGATCCGGTCGGCGGGGAAATACGGCTGGATGCGGTGGGTCATCAGCAGGTCCAGCCAGTCGTCGCGTGACAGGCCCTCGCCGTCGATGCCGAACTCGCGCAGCGGCGCCTGCAGTCGTTCGTCGCTGGCGGTGAATGGATCGACACCGGCGCCCTCCATGAACAGTCCACGATAGGTCGTGGACACGACATCGGCGCGGCGCCCCACCAGCGCCAGCGCCTGCTGCACCAGTTCCACCGCCTCGTCCGCCAGTCGCAGGTGGTCCCAGCCGACGCGGTACCACTCCAGCATCGTGAATTCCGGATTGTGGCGTCCACCGGCCTCGCCGTTGCGGAACACCCGGCCCAGCTCGTAGCAGTCGCCCACGCCGGCGGCGAGCAGGCGCTTGAGCGGGTATTCGGGCGAGGTGCGCAGCCAGCGCACGGGCGATCCGGCATCGACGTGGCCGCTGAAGTCGGCCCGGAAGCCGTCGATGTTCGGTTCGGTATTGCCCGCAGCCGACAGGATCGGGGTCTCCACGTCCAGCACGTCGCGGGCGTGGAAGAACTCGCGGATCAGACGCCTGAGCCAAGCGCGCAGGCGCAACGCATCGCGCGTGCCCGATGGCGCCCATGCGGCATCGTCGATACCGTCACGCCAACCGGGACCGGGCTGGAACCTCATGCGTGGCACCCACGCAGGCGCAAGGCTTCGCTCATGGATGCAGGCCCCTGGGCGTGGCCGCCAGCGGCAGGGTGAGGATGTCGCGCCCGTCGTCGCGGTAGCCGGCGGACACGTACAGCGACCTGGCGCGCGCGTTGTGGTGGTTGACCTCGATCCGCATCACGCTGGCGCCCTGCGCCCGCGCCCAGTCACGCGCCAGCGCCAGTGCCTGCCGGCCCCAGCCGCGGCCGCGCGCGACGGGCGCCAGGTACAACTCGTCCAGCAACACGAAACGGCCACCCTGTTCCACGCTGAAACACCAGCCCAGGCTCACGTAGCCGGCCACGGGCACTTCGTCGCTTTCCAGCAGCAGGACCGCACCGTGCGCGGGCTCGGCCAACAGCGTGCGCAGGCCCGGATCGACCAGCGCCGCGTCGTAGGCGATCCGGTCCTCGATGTAGAACGCACGCAGCATCGCCAGGATGCGCGGGAAATCGGCCGGCGTGGCCATGCGGTGGCGCAGGCTCACGTCGCCTGCCCGTGTTCGGCGAGGAACGCGAGCAGGCGCGCTTCGTCCCAGACTTCGATGCCCAGTTCCTCCGCCTTGGCCAGCTTGGAACCGGCGGCCTCGCCGGCGACGACCAGGTGGGTCTTCTTCGACACGCTGCCGGCCGCCTTGGCGCCCAGCGCTTCGAGTTTTTCCTTGGCCTCGTCGCGACCCATCGATGCCAAGGTGCCGGTCAGGACCACGGTCTTGCCTTCCAGCGGGCCGACGGGCTGCTCGCTGCGTTCGGGCAGCCGCGCACGCAACTGCGCCTGCGCTCGCGCACTGCGCAGCAGCAGTTCGGCACTGGCCGGATCCTCCCGCCAGGCGACCAGCGTCCTGGCGCTTTCGTCCGGCAGGCCGGCGGTGACCAGGTTGTGCAGCGGCGCATCGAGCAGGGCCTGGGCATCGGCGAAGGCCGCGCCCAGTTGCGCGGCGCGCACCGCGCTGATCTTGGGAATCTCCAGGTCGACCAGCAGCGTGGCCAGGTCCAGGCCCTCGCCCAGCTTCGGGTTCGGCGGATGGCCGTCGCCGATGCGCACGCCGCGTTCGAGCAGTTGGTCGATGGCCTGCTGGTTGCCGGGCTGGTCGAGGAAGTGGCCGAGCGCACGCGCGACCTCGCCGCCGATGTCGGGGACGCGCTTGAACAGTGGCCACGGCAGGTGGCGCACCAGTTCCAGGTCGCCGAACCACTGCGCCAGCGCCTTGGCCGTGCTCTCCCCCACGTGCTCGATGCCCAGCGCGTAGAGGAAGCGCGCCAGGGTGGTATCGCGGCTGCGGTCGACGGCTTCGACCAGGTTTTCGGCCCACTTGGTCGCCACCTTCCCGGCCTTGACCGTCTCGGGAACCGTACCGTCGCGCTCGTCGGCGCGCCGCTTCATCTCCAGCAGGTCGTCCAGGGTCAGCCGGTACAGGTCCGCCACGCTGCGCACGTAGCCGAATTCGGCCAGCGATTCGATGTAGCGCTCGCCCAGGCCGTCGATGTCCATGGCCCGGCGGCTGGCGAAGTGGAACAGCGACTGCACCAGTTGCGCCGGGCAGCTCAGTTCGGCCGAGCAGCGCCACACCGCCGCGCCCTCCTCGCGCACCACCTCGGCCCCGCAGACCGGGCAGCGCATCGGCATCGACCAGGGCACCGTCCCGGCCGGGCGCGCATCCATCACCACCTGCACGACCTCGGGGATCACGTCGCCGGCGCGGCGCACGATCACCGTGTCGCCGTTGCGCACGTCCAGCCGCGCCACGTGGTCGGCGTTGTGCAGGGTGGCGCGGGTGACTGTCACCCCGCCCACCTGCACCGGCCGCATCAGCGCCCACGGCGTGACCGCGCCGGTGCGGCCGACATTGACTTCGATCGACTCGACCACGGTGGTCTGTTCCTGCGCCGGGAACTTGTGCGCCAGCGCCCAGCGCGGCGCACGCGAGACGAAACCCATCTCGCGCTGGCCGGCATAGTCATCGAGCTTGTACACGACCCCGTCGATGTCGAACGGCAGGCGGTCGCGGGCCTCGCCAATCCGGCGGTAGTAGCCGAGCAGCCCGTCCACGCCCCGCACCACCGTGGCCAGGTCGCTGACCGGCAGGCCCCAGTCGCGCAGCTTCGCCAGCGTGGCCGAATGGGTATCCGGAAGTGCACCGCCCTCCATCTGGCCCACGCCATAGGCGTAGAAGCTCAGCGGCCGTTGCGCGGTCAGCTGCGGATCGATCTGGCGCAGCGAACCGGCCGCACCGTTGCGCGGGTTGGCCAGCACCTTGCCGCCGTGCAGGCGCGCGTGCTCGTTCCAGCGCTCGAAGTCGGCGCGGGCCATGTACACCTCGCCGCGCACCTCCAGCACCTTCGGCCAGCCGCTGCCATGCAACTTGTGCGGGATAACGGCGATGGTGCGCAGGTTGGCGGTGACGTCCTCGCCGGTGGCGCCGTCGCCGCGGGTGGCCCCCTGGATGAACTTGCCATTCTCGTAGCGCAGGCTGATCGCCAGGCCGTCGAGCTTGGGTTCGGCGGAGAACGCCAGGTCGTCGCGGTCCAGGCGCTCGCGGATGCGGCGCACGAAATCCTCCACTTCCCCGGCACTGAAGGCGTTGCCCAGCGAGAGCATCGGCACCGCATGCACCACCGGCGGGAAGCGGCCGGCCGGCGCCGCACCGACGCGGGCCGTGGGCGAATCGGCGCCAGCCAGTTCCGGATGGGTGGCTTCCAACGCCTCCAGTTCGCGCACCAGCGCGTCATATTCGGCGTCGGTGATGTCCGGCGCATCGAGCTGGTGGTAGCGGCGGTTGGCATCGTCGATGCGGCGACGAAGCTCGACGGCGCGGGAGGCGGGATCGGCGGCGGTCATCGTCATCGAAGCTGCGGGGCGGCTCTATCGCAACACACCCAAGGATTTCGGGTTGGTTACCAGCGCGGCGCCTTGGTCAGCGGCGGCGCTTCGTGCTGGCGGTCGTAGGCGCGCAGCTCGTCGCGGATGTGGGCGATGCGCTGGCGGCCCAGGGCGTTGCGGCCATCGTCCAGGACCACGCCGTCGAGCAGCTCGGCCATGCGCTGCACCGTGGGCAGCATCTTTTCCCAGGCATCCAGCGCCGGCACCGGCGCCGGCAGGGTCAGGAAGAAGGCGATGGCCGGAGTCTCCAGGTCGCGGATGGTGGCCATCTCGAAGCTCCCGGGCTTGATGATGCTGGCCATGCTGAACACCGGCCCGCGCTCCGGGTGGCCTTCGAGCAGGCGGTGGAACACGCTCATGTGGCCGAACACCATGCCGGTCTTCTCCGCGGCCACCACGATGTCCTCGCCGCGCAGGATGCTGCCGGCGCGCGCGGCCACGTACAGCGAGACGATCTTGTCGAAATCCTGGGGCTCGCGCCGGCCCAGGTCGCTGTTGGGCGCCGGCTCGGAAGGCAGCCCCAGCTCCGGCTGGCTCACGCCCTCGCCGTTGTAGGCGTGGTCCGGGTCCCCGAGCCCGTCCACCGCTTCGCCGTCCAGCGAAGGCTCGTGGCGGGCGCGCCCCGGCCCGGCGCCCGGCGCCGGGGATTCCCGCGACTCGCGGCGGCGGCCCTGCTGTTCCTTGCGCGGGTTGCGGCCGAAGAACCAGATCGCCGCCAGCAGCAGCAGGCCGACGGCCAGGATGCCGATGCGCAGCAGGTCTTTGTCGGACATCGGGCGCGTCTCCCACGGGAACCAGAAGGTACAAGCATGTCACGAGCGGCGGTCGCGGAAAAACCCCGCCGCGCCGCTGCCGTTGCGCGGGCGGTCAGGCGGCGCCGGCCAGGCGCGCGGCCTCCTCCAGGTCCACGCTGACCAGGCGCGACACGCCCGGCTCGCGCATGGTCACCCCGGACAGCTGGTGCGCGGCCTCCATCGTGGCCTTGTTGTGGCTGACGAACAGGAACTGCACCTTCTCGCTCATTTCCTTGACCATGCCGGTGAAACGGCCGACGTTGGCCTCGTCCAGCGGTGCGTCCACCTCGTCCAGCAGGCAGAACGGGGCCGGATTGAGCTGGAAGATGGCGAACACCAGGGCCACCGCGGTCATCGCCTTCTCGCCGCCGGACAGCAGCGAGATGTTGGACACGCGCTTGCCCGGCGGCCGGGCCATGATCGCCACGCCGGTGTCGAGCAGGTCCTCGCCGGTCAGTTCCAGATAGGCGTGGCCGCCGCCGAACAGGCGCGGGTACAGCTGCTGCAGGCCGGAATTGACCCGGTCGAAGGTGTCCTTGAAGCGGCCGCGGGTCTCGCGGTCGATCTTGCGGATCGCGTCCTCCAGGGTCTCCAGCGCGGTGGTCAGGTCGGTGTTCTGCGCGTCCAGGTAGGTCTTGCGCTGCTCGGCCTCGCCGCACTCGTGGATCGCGGCCAGGTTGACCGGCTCCAGCCGGCGCATGCGCGCGTCGATCTGGCCCACCGCCTGCTCCCATTGCGACGGATCGGCGACCTCCGGCAGGGTGTTGACCACCTCCTCCAGGGTCAGGCCGTCGGCGACGATGGCTTCGACGATCTGTTCGGCCTTCAGTGCCAGCGCCTGCTGATCCAGGCGGCGCTGGGCGATGCGCTCGCGCTGGGCCAGCGACTGCTCGTCGCGCTGGTGGCGGGTCTGCTCGAAGCCGCGCAAATCGTTGTCGATGCCTTCCAGCAGCGAGCGGGCCTCGCCCAGGGCGCGGTCGGCGCGCACGCGTTCGGCCAGCGCGGACTGGTGCTCGGTCTCGAGCGCCTGCACCGGCGAATCGCCGGTGGCCAGTTGCGCGGCCAGTTCACCCAGGCGCGAATCCAGTTGCCCGCGCTGGGCGTCCATGCGCTGCAGCGACTGGGTCAGCGCGGCGATCTGGGTGCGCTGCGACTCCAGGGCCAGGGCCAGGGCATGGCTGCCATCGCGGCTGGCGCGGGCGGCATCGCGGGCCAGGTCGCGGGCCTCGGTGCACTGGCGGCGTTCGCCTTCCAGCGCCTGGCGCGCGCTTTCCAGTTCGCCCATGCGCACGACTGCATCCTCCAGCCGCGCGCGCGCTGCGCGCGCCTGGCCGCGGCTGTCGTCCAGGGTCTGCGCCAGCTGCGCCAGTTCGCCCTCGATCCGCTCAATCCGCTGGCGCGCACTGTCCATCCGGCCCTGCTGGCTCTGCAACTGGCCGGCCAGTTCGGAGACGCCGCGGTGGGCCATGTACAGCTGGCGCTGGGCGTCCTCGCGCTGCTGCTCGGCGGCCAGCAGGCGGTCGCGCAGCTGGGCCAGGCTGTCCTCCAGAGCGGCCTCGCGCTGCTGCAGCTCCTCGATCGCCGCACGCAGCGACTGGATCTCGCGCTCGCGCAGCAAGGCCCCCTGTTTGGCGGCGCCCTGCCGCGACACCCGCACCCAGCCTTCGCCCAGGCGTTCGCCGCCACGGGTGATGATCGAATCGCCCTCGCCCAGTTGCGCCAGCAGGCGCCGGGCCTGGGCCAGGTCTTCGGCCGCGTGCAGGCGCGCCAGCAGCCGGCGCACCGCCAGCGGGCCGCGCACCTTGGCCGCCAGCGAGGTCGGCGCGAACGCTTCCTCGCCACCTTCGCCCGACACCAGCGCGATGCGGCCTTCGCCGAGGTCAGCCAACGCTTCGACCAGGGTCTCGGGGGCATCGACCAGCACGCCCTCGATCAACTGGCCCAGGGCGCTTTCGACCGCGTTCTCCCAGCCGTCCTCCACGCTCAATTTTTCGCCCACGCGCGCGGCCGAATCCAGCCCGCGCGCCTTCAGCCAGGCCAGCGCCGCACCCTGTTCCTGGCCAAGCGCGGCCTGCTGCAGGGTTTCCAGCGAGGACAGACGGCCGCGCGCGGCCTGGGCCTGCTTGCGCACGTCGGCCAGTTCGGCCTGGGCGGTGCGCTGCTGCTCCTGCAGTCCGGACACGGCCTGCTTGCGCGCTTCCAGTTGTTCGTTGAGGCCATCCAGGGCGGCCTTCTGGGTCTCGTGCTGGATCTGCGCCTCCTCGAAGGCGGCGGCCAGCGCCGCCAGATCCAGTCCGGTGCGCTCGCCCGACAACGTCTCGCGACGACGATCGGCCTCCAGCGCCTGCCGGTCCAGGTAATCCACGCGGGTGCGCTCGACTTCGCCGGCGCGCGCGGCCTCGGCGGCTTCGCGGCCATGCGCCTCCCAGCGCTGCTGCCAGTCGGCCAGCGCGGCCTCGGCCTCGCGCAGCGCCTCCTGCTTGAACACGTCGTCCTCGCGAAGTTGCTCCAGGCGCGGCCCGGCCTCCTCGACCGCGGCCTGCAGCGCCTCGAGATTCTGCCGGTCCTCGCCGATGTGCCGGTCGAGTTCGTCGAGCGAGGTGGCCGCCTCGTCGCGGGCCTGGTTCAGGCGGCTGGCCAGTTCGCGCTGGTGCTGGATCTGCTGCTCGATCCGGGCCAGCACCCCGCCGACCTGATAGACCCCGGCCTGGGCGACGTTGAGCGCCTGCGCCGCTTCCTCGCGGCGCACCCGGCCGGTCTCGATCTCGCGCTCGGCCTCGCGCTGGCCGGCGACGATCTGCTCGAGTTTCGTTTCCTCCTGCGCCAGGCGCTCGCGCAAGCCCTGCAACTGCCCGTCCAGGGCGCGGAACTGCAGCGCCTTCCACTCGGCGTCCTTGACCTTGCGCTCGGCCGCGAGCGCCTGGTACTGCTCGGCCTGGCGGGCCTGGCGGCGCAGGTGCTCGAGCTGCTTGTCGACCTCCTCGCGCAGGTCGTTGAGCCGGTCCAGGTTCTCGCGGGTATGGCGGATGCGGGTCTCGGTCTCCTTGCGCCGCTCCTTGTACTTGGAGATGCCGGCGGCTTCTTCCAGGTAGATGCGCAGGTCCTCGGGCCGGGCCTCGATGATCTGGCTGATCATGCCCTGCTCGATGATCGAGTAGCTGCGCGGGCCCAGGCCGGTGCCGAGGAACAGGTCGGTGATGTCGCGGCGGCGGCACTTGGTGCCGTTGAGGTAGTAGGTGCTCTGGCCGTCGCGGCTGACCGTGCGCTTGACCGAAATCTCGTTGAACGCGGCGTATTCGCCGGCGATGGCATGGTCGGAATTGTCGAAGATCAGCTCGACCGTGGCCTGGCTGACCGGCTTGCGCGCGGCCGAGCCGGAGAAGATCACGTCGGTCAGCGAGTCGCCGCGCAGGCGGCTGGCCGAGCTTTCGCCCATCACCCAGCGCACCGCGTCGATGATGTTGGACTTGCCGCAGCCGTTGGGACCGACCACGCCGGTCATGTTGGTCGGCAGGTGCAGCGTGGTGGGGTCGACGAAGGACTTGAATCCGGACAGCTTGATCGTGGACAGGCGCATGCGGCAGTCGAACCCCTGGGGTGGTGCGGCCTCGCGCGCCACCAAGTGAAGTTTTTTATCAGAAATACGCTACAAGTGATTGATTCACAAGATGCGCATGATCCGATTCTTGGATCGGGACCGTGCAGTATAGCCGGCCGGCAGGGCGCTCCGAAGCGGCAAGCACCAGCGGGCTGCCGCGGCGGCCCGGAACCACCACTGGCGCCCGGGGCAAGGACGCGCGCATCGGCTTGACCGAGATCAGGGCGGGCGCCGGCAGCGGCCCTAGACTGGCCCGGACCCACGCGGAGGAAGGACATGGAACACGATGTCGCCATCGTCGGCGCCGGCCCGGTCGGGCTGTGCCTGGCACGGGCCCTGGGCCTGCAAGGCCTGCGCGTGGCGCTGGTCGAGCGCCAGCCCGAGGCGGCGCTGGCCGAACCTGCGTTCGACGGCCGCGAGATCGCCATGACCCACGGCTCGCTCCGGATGCTGCGCGAACTGGGAGTGCTGGCCCATGTCCCCGCCGACCAGGTGTTCCCGCTGCGTACCGCGCGGGTGATGGACCGCGACCTGCCGCACGAGCTGCGGATCGGCCCGGAGGACGGCGGCCACGACCGGCTGGGCAGCCTGGTCGCCAACCAACTGATCCGGCATGCGGCCTGGCTCGCGGTGCAGGAGACCCCGGGCATCCAACTGCACGCCGACGCCCGCATCCAGGCGGTGCACACCGGCAGCGACGAGGCGCGCCTGCAACTGCAGGACGGCACCCTGGTCCGCGCGCGACTGCTGGTCGCCGCCGACAGCCGCTTCTCCGAGACCCGGCGCGCGCTGGGCATCGGCGCGGACCTGCACGACTTCGGCAAGAGCATGCTCGTGTGCCGGGTCCGCCACGACCTGCCGCACCGGCATACCGCCTGGGAATGGTTCGGCCTGGGCCAGACCCTGGCCCTGCTGCCGCTGCAGGAGCATCTGGCCGGCGCGGTGGTCACCCTGCCCGGCGAGCAGGCGCGCACGCTGGCGGAACTGGAGCCGGCCGCCTTCGCCGCCGAACTCGAACGCCGCTACGGCGGGCGCCTGGGGCGCATGGAACTGGTCGGCAGCCGCCACGTCTATCCGCTGGTGGCGACCTGGGCGCGCCGCTTCGTCGGCACGCGCCTGGCCCTGGCCGGCGATGCGGCGGTGGGCATGCACCCGGTCACCGCTCACGGCTTCAACCTCGGCCTGGCCAGCGTGGAGCGCCTGTCCGACCTGGCCGCGACCGCGATCGCCCAGGGCCGCGACCTGGGCGATCCGGCGCTGCTGGCCCGCTACCAGCGCCGCCACCGCCGCGGCTGCTGGCCGCTGTTCCAGGCCACCCGCGCGATCGTGGGCCTGTACACCGACGAGCGGCCCCCGGCTCGCGCCCTGC